>NZ_JBDGJH010000005.1:0-141925 GCF_057656995.1 Mycobacterium sp. Soil_C_30
AGGTTCATCGACCCGAACAGCGCGCCGTCCTGGAACATGACGCCGAACAGGGTGCGGATCTCGTAGAGCTCTTTGGCCGAGCACTCGATGATGTTGGTGCCGTCGACGATGATCTTGCCGCGCTCGGGACGCAGCAGACCGATCAGCGACTTCAAGAACACCGACTTACCGGTACCGGAGGGGCCCAGGAGCACGCTGACCTCACCCGGGGGCAGGTCGAAGGTCACGTCTTCCCAGATTCGCTGGGAACCGAAGGACTTGGTCAGTCCCTCGACCTGGATACCAATGCCCACGCGAAATCCTTCCGACTGTTCATCACCCCGGCCACCAGCACCCCGCCTGTGGCTTGAGTCACTGTAGCGCACGCCGTAACGGCCTACGCCCTTTGTGTCATTACCTTTATTGACGCAGTTGACGGGCTTGCCGTCGGTGAACCCCGGCGTCGAAGTCACCCTAGACGACAAACCGCCCGGGATCGCGAGGATCCCGGGCGGCTGTTGCAGAGCGTGGAACTACTTGACGGTCACCGAAGCGCCGGCAGCCTCGAGCTTGGCCTTGGCGTCCTCGGCGGCTTCCTTGTTGACCTTCTCGAGCAGCGGCTTGGGGGCGCTGTCGACCAGATCCTTGGCCTCCTTGAGGCCCAGGCCGGAGACGATCTCGCGGACGACCTTGATGACGCCGATCTTCTTGTCGCCGGCACCCTCGAGGATGACGTCGAACTCGGACTGCTCTTCAGCAGCCTCGGCGGGGGCGCCACCGACGGGGCCGGCAGCGGCGACGGCCACGGGGGCAGCCGCGGTGACGTCGAAGGTCTCCTCGAACGCCTTGACGAACTCCGAGAGCTCGAGCAGGGTCAGTTCCTTGAAGGCGTCGAGCAGTTCTTCGGTGCTGAGCTTGGCCATGGTGTGGTCCTTTCCTGATTCCTTGACCGGGTTGTCGATCGAGATGTGGTTCTTGGGGTTATTCGGTTGTCTCGGCAGGAGCCTCGGCGGACTCCTCCGCGGCGGGAGCCTCGTCGGCTGCCGGCGCCGCGGGGGCACCTTCGGCCTCGGTCCGCTTGTCCTGCAACGCCTGAGCCAGGCGGGCGACCTGCGACAGAGGCGCCTGGAACAGCGCCGCGGCCTGGCTGGTCTTCGCCTTCATCGCGCCGGCCATCTTGGCCAGCAGGACCTCGCGCGACTCCAGGTCGGCGATGGCCTGGACCTGCTCGACGGACAGCGGAGCGCCGTCCATGTAGCCGCCCTTGATGACCAGCGCCTTGTGGTCCTTTGCGAAGGCCTTCAGTGCCTTGGCCGCCTCGACCGGCTCGCCCTGGATGAAGGCGATGGCGGTCGGACCGGCGAAGAGCTCGTCGAGGCCCTCGACACCTGCTTCTGCCGCGGCACGCTTGACCAGCGTGTTCTTTGCGACAGAGTAGGTGGCCCCAGCGCCGAGCGAGCGACGCAGTTGGGCCAGGTTGGCCACCGTCAGACCGCGGAACTCGGTGACGACGGTGGCAGTCGAGGCCTTGAACTGCTCGGTGATCTCTGCAACGGCGGTGGCCTTGTCAGCCTTGGCCATGCATGCCTCCTCGGTGTGTCTAGCTGCTTACGTTCTGCCACCGAGGCCTGAAACGACGAACGCCCCGACGCAGGATGCGGCCGGGGCGTGAATAATCCAGGTTTTGACGCTGGTACCTCGTCCTCCTGCGTGGGCCGCCGGGATGTTCCCGGACCTTCAACCGATTGCTCGGTGGCCGACGGTCTTCGGTGGATCGTCGACCAGAGTAGCGTGCCGGTGCCCGATCAGCCAAAACGGCGCGACAAGCGCGGTCCCTGACCCTCTATAACCCGCCCCGGGTGCTATCGCGAACTGCAGCTGAGGGCTGCTTTCCGACACCCCGCACCACTCATGCGCAACCATCAGCTACATCGACAGGCCGTGTTTCCGCCAAACCAGCCACCTCGCCGCAGCACATGGCCGCAACAGCGATCACAAACACAAGAACCGACCACCCACAGCTGCGTTTCGCCGTAGTCCCGCAGCAGAGACATGACAGCACCTAAGACCGCAGCAGCGCCGCCGCACCCACCAGCCCGGCGTCAGCGCCCAGCACAGCGGGCACCACCTGCATCCCGGCCAGAAAGTCGAGCCGGGCATAACTGGCCACCGCTTCGCGCAGCGGGTCGAACAGAACGGGGCCCGCGTCGGCCACGCCCCCGCCGATCACCGCCAGATCGAGATCGCACACCGCGCCCACCGAGGCGATCATCGCCCCCAGCGCGTCGGCCGCTCGTTGGAACGCACGCAGTGCCACCCCCTCGCCGATGCGAGCCGCCTCGGCCAGCTCTCGAGCTCCGGCCGAAGGCGGTGCGTCCCAACCCAGTTCACGCGCCCACTGCGCCATCCGGGGTCCGCCCGCTATCGCTTCGACGCAGCCCCGCGCGCCGCATGAGCACAGCGGCCCACCGGGTTCGACGACAACGTGCCCGACGTGTCCGGCGTTGCCGGTGCGGCCGAAGTACGGCTTCCCGTCGAGCACCAGCCCGCCGCCCACCCCGGTGGAGATCACCATGCCCAGCACGAATGACGCCCCGCGGCCGGCCCCGCGCCAATGCTCGCCGAGCGTCATGCACACGCCGTCACCCGCCAGCCGAACGGGCTTGCCGGGAAGCGCAGCGGCCACGCGGTCGCGCAGCGGGAACTTCGACCATGCCGGGATGTTGATGGGGCTGACGGTTCCCGAGGGCAGATCGACGGGCCCGGCCGCGGCGATGCCCACCCCGGCGACATCGCTGTGCGCCGCGATCAACCCAGCGACCACGGCCCACACCGCTTCGGGATCACTGCTGCGCGGGGTGGGCTCGGTGCGTGCGGACACCAGGTTGCCGTCGTCGTCGACGAGGCCGGCGGCGATCTTGGTTCCACCGATGTCGAGGGCGAGCGTCAGGTCGGCCATCAGCGGCGACGGGCGCGGTGGTAGCCGGGGTTGGAATGAGCCAGCTCGGCGCTGCGGGTCTCGAGCCACTGCCGGAAGGCGCGGCGGCGTGCGGAGCCGCGCAGATGGGCCGCGATGGCCGGGCGGACGGCGTCCAGGGACGGCGTGCCACCCCGCAGGAGCGCCACCGTCGACGCGAACCGCCGGGGGTTGCGCTCGTGGTAGGCAGCGACTTCCATCTCGCTGACGTCGACGTCCTCGGTGACGTACCAGAACACCGCCCGCGCCATCGGGTCGGCCAGCGCCGCGGCGGCCAGGCTGCCGATCTCGAACCGGGCGGTGCCGTCGGGCAGCACGTCGGCCAGCGACGGGGCGTGGTCGACGGTGACGCCCAACCGGGCCGCTTCGGAGCGCAGCACCCGTTCAGTGATGATCAGTTGACTCAGCCAGCTCCGAAGCTGACGCCATTGCGCCGTCCCTACCAGCGGCAATGCCGCTCCGGGCGTGCAGGCACGGAACTGCGCCTCGCGCGCGTCGACGTCCTCGATCGATACCGGGACGGCGACCGTGTGCTGAATTGGCCGTGCCATGGCTTCAAGCTTGTCGGCGCGGTCGGCCAAAGCCATCGCCTGTTCACCGATCGTGCCCAAGAGTTCATTGGGCTGTGACCAGGATCCGGCCTCGCATGACAGGCCCCGCGCCCCCTGCTGTGCCACAGTGGAGTCATTGTGAGAAACCGAATCATCACCCGAAATCACAGTGGTGCGCGTGACCTACTGTCGTTGGGATTCGAGGCACACCGCAGCGCGCTGCTGTTGAAATTGCGGTGGCATCACTCGCGAGAGTCGAGGCGCGAGACCGTATCCGCGAACACGTCGACCACCAGTGGCCGGTGGTCGGAGACGGACAGCAGGGGCGCCGAGGACTGACCGGCCTGCAGTGTCGGGTCGTCGGTGAGGATGTGGTCCAGCTGGCGGGTCGGCGCCTGCGCGGGGAAGGTGTTGGCCACCGCCAGCGGCCGGAACCGTGACGTGCGCGCCACCGCGGGCGGCGTCATGTTCAGATCGCCCATCAGCACGCGCGGCCCCGGGAAGCCCCGCACGTCGCGGACCAGGTGGCGCAGCTGCGCGCGGTTCCAGGCCGGCACGAACGACAGGTGGGTGTTGGCCACCGTCAGCGGCCCGATCGGGGTTTCGAAACGCGCCACCATCGCCGCCCGGGGTTCTTCGTTGACCACCAGCACTTTTCCGGGCTCGTGCAGGTACATCGGGAACCGGAACGGGATGCGCGGCAGTCGCAGCACCTGCCACGTCACCGCGGGATACCGCGACAGCAGCGCGATGCCGTAGGCCGCCGTTCCGGGCTGCTCGGTGCCGGTGGCGGCCATCCACGTCGCACCCGGTGTGCCGGAGATCGCCGCGACGAACCGGTGACTCACCGCGCCCATGGCCTCGGCGGCCACCGCCGTCAGGTCGGCCATCGACGAGCGGGTTTGCGCCAGGTCCACCTCTTGCAGGGCCAGGATGTCGGCGTCGAGCTCTTTGATGCTGTCGACCAGCCGGTCCAGCTCCACCGCGCCGTCGTGCACGCTTCTTCCGTGCAGGATGTTGAATGTCGCGATCCGCATGGGGTATTAGGTACCCACCCAAGACCGAGGAGCACCATATGCTCGAACGCAATGACGACCTGCGCGATGCGCTCAAACGCGCCGCGTCGGCCTTCAAGGCGCACGGGCCGGACTTCGCCCTGGCCGGAAGTTATGCACTGTGGGTGCACGGCGGCCCGGAACCGGTGCACGACGTCGACTTCGTGGTGGCCGAGCAGGACGTCGAGACCGCGGCTCTCACCTTGGAGAAGGTGGGGTTCAACATCGAACGCACCCCTGAAGACTGGTTGTTCAAGGCCTGCGTCAAGGACGACTTCGTGATCGACGTGCTGCACCGGCTCAACGGTGTGGAGGTCACCGCCGACACCATCGCCCAGGCCGAGGAGCTCGATGTCCTGGCCATCAGGATGCCGGTGATCCCGCCCACCCAGGTGGTCACCGAGAAATTGTTGTCCCTCAACGAACATCACTGCGACTTCGCCAAGTTCCTGCCCAGTGTGCGCGCCGTCCGCGAGGCCGTCGACTGGGATTACGTCCGTGCCACCACCGCCGGGCACCCGTTCGCCGAGACGTTCCTGTTCCTCACCGACAAGCTAGCCATCACCAGCTGAGGCGCTGAGCCGCCGCGCCATGGTGCGCGCTCCTTCGATCACCTCCGGCGGCCCCAGGATCTCGAAGTCCTCGCCGACCATCGCCAGGAACAGCGTGATCTTCTCGGGGTCGTCGCCCCCGGCCGTCACCAGGCAGGCGTCGGGCCCGTCGGCTTCGACGGTTGCCGAGGCCGGTGAGAAATGTTGTTCCACAACCTCTTTCGAGCAGAAGAAGCGCACCTGCGCGACGTACGGGTACGGGTTGCTGCTGATCGCCCGGCTGACGTAGGTGGCTGCGTCCGGCGCCTCCCGCGGGGTGAACGTGGTGCCGCGGGCGCGCACCTCAGCCATCCGGTCCAGCCGCAGTGTGCGCCAGTCCTGCCGGTCGCGGTCCCAGGCCAGCAGGTACCACCGCCGGCCGGTGGTCACCAGCTGGTAGGGCTCGAGCCGTCGCTGGGTCTGGTTGCCGCGGATGTCGGTGTAGGTGGCGTCGACGTGTTCGTGGTCGCGGCAGGCGCGGGCCAGCGCCATCAGTGCGTCCGGCTCGACCGGGGTGTCGGTTCCGGAGGTCAGCGTCACCGTCGTCTCGTGCACGGCCGACACCTGCGATCGCAGCCGGGCCGGCATCACCTGATCCAGCTTGGACAGGGCCCGCAACGCCGACTCCCCCACACCGGCGACACTGCCCCCGGCCGCCAAGCGCAGGCAGACGGCCATCGCCACGGCCTCGTCGGGGTCCAGCAGCAGCGGCGGCAGCGCGGCCCCGGCGCCCAGTTGATAACCGCCGCCGTGTCCGGTGCTGGCGTGCACGGGATAGCCGAGTTCGCGCAACCGGTCGATATCACGGCGCACGCTACGGCCGGTGACCCCGAGCCGTTCGGCCAGCTCCTCGCCGGTCCACACTCGGCGGGCCTGCAGCAGGCCGAGCAGTTGCAGCACGCGACCGGTTGTTTCGGACATGCCAAGAGTCTGCCGCACTTCTAGGACCGAAACTGTCCTAAATGCCTGCGACGCTGTAGTCATGACAGCCCGAAGCCTCACCGACGAACTGGTGTTCCAACTGGACCTCCACTGGCAGAACGCGCTGCGGCCCCGCCTGGACGGTCTGACCGACGACGAGTATTTCTTCGAGCCGGTGCCTGACTGCTGGACGTTGCGACGCAACGCCGCCCGAATGGTTCCAGACTTCTCGTATCCGCCGCCGCGGCCCGAGCCGTTCACCACCATCGCGTGGCGGATGGCGCATCTGATCGTCGGTGTGCTCGCCGCACGCACGCACAGTCACTTCGGCGGTCCGCCGGCCGACTATTACAGCTGGGAGTACGCCCTCGACGCCGACACCGCGCTGCGCCAGTTCGACGACGCCTACCGCGGCTGGATCGACGGAGTGCGCAACCTCGACGACGACGGCCTGGCCCGCCCCGTCGGTGCGGCCGAAGGCGAGTGGGCGGCCGAACCCATGACCACGCTGATCCTGCACATCAACCGCGAGGTGATCCATCACGGAGCTGAGATCGCTTGTATCCGTGATCTTTACGCTCACACGTCGAAGGAGTCTTGATCCATGACCATGCCCGCACCGGTGGCCGATGAGCGTGCCGGCCTGCGTGAGTACCTCACGGCGCAGCATCAGGCCTTCCGGATCGTCACCGTCGGCCTCACCGATGAGCAGGCCCGCTCCACCCCGTCGGCCAGCGCCCTGTCCCTCGGCGGTCTGCTCAAACACCTCACCCAGGTCCAGCGCGGCTGGATGGCGCGGGTGTCCGCGGCACCCGAACTCACCGTCGCCGACCGGCGTCCCGTCGACGAACAGGGTGCCGAGTTCCACCAGGGTTTCGCCATGACTGATGGCGACACGCTCGCCCAGCTGCTGTCCGCCTTCGACGACAGCTGCGCCGAGGCCGTCCGGCTGGTGGAGACCGCGGACCTGGACATCACCGTGCCGGTACCGCCGGACGTTCCGTGGTTCCCCCAGGACGGATCCAGCTGGACGGTCCGCTACGCATTCTTCAAACTCATCGAAGAGCTGACCCGGCATGCCGGACATGCCGACATCATCCGCGAAACCATCGACGGCGCAACCCTTTACGAATTAGTGTCCGCTTATCACACCTCGAAGGAGAACTGACCCATGGCCGCCATGCCCCCACCCATCGCCGACGAACGCGCCGGGCTGCTGGAGTACCTCAAGGCCCAGCACTACGCCTTCCACGCCATCGCCTTCGGCCTCACTGATGAGCAAGCCCGGCAGAAGCCGACGGTCAGCGCCCTGTCCATCGGCGCGATCATCAAGCACGTCACCAGTTGCCAGCGCGGCTGGATGCAACGGGCGGCGTCGGCTCCGGAGCTGGCGCCGGCGGACACGCGGTCCATGGAAGAGCAGTCCGCTGAGTACGAGAGCCAGTTCGTCATGCGTGACGACGAGACGTTGGCCGGGATACTCGCCGATTTCGACGCCGGCAACGAGGAGGCGTTGCGGTTGATTCAGACCGTCGATCTGGGCGCTGCGGTGCCCGTTCCCCACGACGTGCCGTGGTTCCCGAAGGACGTCTCAGCGTGGTCGGTGCGGTGGGTGCTGTTCCACATGATCGAGGAGCTGGCGCGCCATGCCGGTCAAGCCGACATCATCCGCGAAAGCATCGATGGCGCAACGCTGTACGAGCTGCTGGCCGGGCTCGAAGACTGGGAGCCGACACCGTGGCTGACGCCGTGGGGCAAGGAGCCGGTGAGCGGCTGAGCACCGCATCCCGACTTGCCCGCGTCTGTGCGACAACCTTGCGACAAACCAGTTCTGTCGCACAGACGCGGGCAACTCGACTCTCGCCCCAGCCGGGTGCGGTACGGGGTAACCCGCCCCGGGGGAACGCGAATTCGCCCGCCGACATGGGAACGCCGGCAATACGTCCCGCGAGCCGACTTCCAACACATCCCACCAACGCACCGATCCGCCGCCTCCGATCCAGCGCGCGGATGCGCCATCCGCCGGAAGTCACCACCCCAAATGCCCGCGTCTGTGCGACAACCTTGCGACAAACCAGTTCTGTCGCACAGACGCGGGCAACTCGACTATCGCCCCGAAGAGCGCCGGAACGCACTACGAACTACGCCGCGCGCCCGTCGCGCCCTGACAACGCAGCGACTTTCGCGCGCAACGCCAACACTCGCTGGTCGATCCGATATTCGGTGGCGCGTGGCATTTCTCCCGGGCCGTAGCGCCCGCGGCCGCGTCGGATCACTCGGCCTATCTTGACGTCCGTTCGCAGCGCGTCGGACACCGTTTTCGACGGCCGGCCTCTGATCGAAAATCCTTGGTGGGCCAGGGACTCGACGAGTTCTTCCACGGAAACGACCCCGTGGTCGTAGATGTGAGTAACCAGTAGGTAGCGCAGGTCGGTGCAGCGCAACGGTACGAGCGGGTCCATCTCCAGACCATGGCACCCGTCACCGACAAAGCCGGCGAGGTCAGTGGCAGGCCGACCTGGTGGCCATCATCTCGAGGTAGGCGGAGGTCATCTCCGTCATGTCGAACCCGATGTCAAGGTCGGCCCTCGGGTGCACTCCGCCGGGGGCCGACTCCAGGACAGCTTCCCGGTGCTCACGGGGCACGGCGTCGGCCCGGCACTCGATGAGCGCTGCGCGCACCTCGGGTGCCAGGTCCTGCCACCAGTCGTCGAGCCGGTGCCTTTCGTCCTCGAGCAGGTTTGCTTCGGCGCTGCGCAGCAGCCACCGCCGCGGGTACTGCACGGTCTCGTCGTGACGGGCCGAATCGACATGGGGACGGATTTCTTCGGCTACCCCGTCGGGGAGATACCCGTGCGGGTCCGCCAACAGGGCAGCTTGCTGACCGAGATCGAGCCGGTGGAACCATGACAGTGTTCGATCTCTACGCATACATCCAGGCTACGCATGAGCGCTCATTCGCTTGCCGGCCGTGATTCAGCGTAGGCTGGACTTGTCGGCGGTACTTCGCACACGGTCCATTCGAGCCGTGTCATCGCTGATCACCGGCCATCTGGTGGCCGCAGATAGGAGCGTCACCATGACGCCACAACAGACACGCAGCGACACCCAAGACCATGCCGCACCCGAACGCCGACCGCGGTTACGGCTGAAACCAAAAGCCCCACAAAGCGGTTTCGTCGACGGCGCATGGTGGCCTCATACCGATGACCTGGCCGCGGAACTGCCGGACCTGCTGTCGGTTCTGTCGGTTCGCCTGGGCCGTATCAGTCGAGTGTTGTACAACCTGGACACCTGGCCTCCGGTGCCCAAGAAGATGGTTTTCGACGGGAACGTCGTGCGGCTCGGTGGATATCACCGGCAGCCGCTGAACACCGTCGAAGCTCTCGGGCTTCATGGTGGCCGAATCGTTCTACTGGTGGTACCGCCGAACACCGACGCGGGCGCCGCCCACAACACCATGATGGCCGCCGCGCAGCCCGAAGACAGGACCACCACCGAAGGACTGCTCGCAGTCAAGTCGCCGGTTCCTGCCTGACCCGTCGCATCGGCGCACCCACCTCGACCGCTCAACCCGAACGGAGCTCGCCGATGCGCGACTTCATCTGTCCGCGCTGCGGCCAGCACCTGGCTTTCGAGAACTCGCTGTGCCTGTCCTGCGGCAGTCGCCTGGCCTTCTCCCTCGAGCAGCGCACGATGGTGGTGATCGCCGACGCTGGTCCGTCCGCCGCCAGCTGCGCGAACGTCGACGTCGCCGGATGCAACTGGCTGGTTCACACCGTCGGCGGCGTCACACCACTCTGCGCGTCCTGCCGGTTGACTCGCACCCGGCCCAGCGATTCCGATCCGGCGGGCATGGTGCAATTCGCGACCGCGGAACGCGCCAAACGACGCCTGATCGCCGAACTGGCCGAGCTGAAACTGCCGATCGTCAGCCGCCAGGAGGACCCCGACTTCGGGCTGGCCTTCGACCTGCTGTCCAGCACCCATGAGCAGGTGCTCACGGGACACGAAAACGGTGTCATTACATTGGATCTGGCGGAGGTCGACGACGCCTACCGCGAGCAGCTGCGCATCACGATGGACGAGCCGTATCGCACCTTGCTGGGCCATTTCCGGCACGAGACGGGCCACTACTACTTCCACCGCCTGGTCGGAGCATCGGCGTCACAGTCCGCGCGGTTCCGTGAGCTGTTCGGCGATCCGGACGCCGACTACCAAGCCGCACTCGATCGTCACTACACCGGGGACACAGTGCAGGCATGGCGGGACAATTATGTCTCGGCCTACGCCGCCATGCACCCGGCCGAGGACTGGGCCGAAACCTTCGCCCATTACCTGCACATCCGCGAAACCCTGGACACCGCGGCGGCATTCGGGTTGGCGCCGGCCAATGCCACGTTCGATCACAAGCCTTTGGGCGCCAGCGCTTTCGACACGATCATCGGCATGTGGCTACCGCTGGCTTGGTCGCTGAACATGGTGAACCGCTCGATGGGCCGCGACGACCTCTACCCGTTCGTGCTGCCCACCCCGGTGTTGCAGAAGATGCGCTTCATCCACACCGCCATCGAGGAATTGTCCCGCGCCGTCGACCACGCCGCCTGAACTCGCACCGGCAGGGGTTGGACGCCGACAAGGAGGGGTACTAATCACCACCACCATCAGCACAGCCCCGGGGGCCCACATGGTCGCTACCAACTCTTCGGCCCATGAGATGGCCCATGGCAAGGCCCCTGAGACAGCACCCGAATTCCTCGAGGCCGAGATCTGGGCAGGCAAGGCGTACCCGCTGGGTGCCACGTACAGCGGGTCCGGCACCAACTTCGCGCTGTTCAGTGAAGTCGCCGAGCGGGTCGAGTTGTGCCTGTTCGATGTCGACGGCACCGAGACCAGGCTGGAACTACCCGAGGTCGACGGCTTCGTGTGGCATGGGTTTGTGCCCAGCATCGAGCCCGGGCAGCGGTACGGCTACCGGGTGCACGGCCCCTTCGACCCGGCCCGCGGGCACCGCTGCAACCCCAACAAACTGCTCACCGATCCCTACGCCAAAGCAGTCGACGGCACCTTCCAGTGGGATCAGTCGCTCTTCGGTTACAACCTGGGCGACCCGGACAGCCGCAATGACGACGATTCCGCGGCGAGCATGCCGAAGGCGGTGGTGCTCAATCCCTATTTCGACTGGGCCAACGACCGCCCGCCCGGCCATCACTACGCCGACAGCGTCATCTACGAAGCCCACGTCAAGGGGCTGACTCAGACTCACCCCGGCATTCCCCCACGCGACCGCGGCACCTACGCCGGTATCGCGCACCCGGTGATCATCGATCACCTCAAAGCCCTGGGCGTCACCGCCATCGAGCTCATGCCGGTGCATCACTTCGCCAACGACTCCACCTTGATCGACAAGGGTCTGTCGAACTACTGGGGTTACAACACCATCGGATTCTTCGCCCCCGACCCGAAATACAGCAAGAGTTCCACTCCGTGCGGGCAGGTGCAGGAGTTCAAGGCCATGGTGCGCACACTGCACGAGGCGGGTATCGAGGTGATCCTCGACGTGGTCTACAACCACACCGCCGAGGGTGATCACCTGGGCCCCACCGTGTCGATGCGCGGTATCGACAACGCCGCCTACTACCGCCTCACCGACCACGACAAGCGCTATTACACCGACTACACCGGCACCGGTAACACCCTCAACGTCGGGCATCCGCACTCCCTGCAGCTGATCATGGATTCGTTGCGGTACTGGGTCACCGAGATGCACGTCGACGGTTTCCGGTTCGATCTGGCCTCGACGCTCGCGCGCGAGTTCTACGACGTGGACAAGCTGGCGACGTTCTTCGAACTCGTGCAACAGGATCCGGTGGTGAGCCAGGTGAAGCTGATCGCCGAACCCTGGGATGTCGGGCCCGGCGGTTACCAGGTCGGCGGCTTTCCCCCGCAGTGGACCGAATGGAACGGCAAATACCGGGACACCGTGCGCGATTTCTGGCGCGGTGAGGCAGACGGCATCGGCGAGTTCGCCTCGCGGCTCACCGGCTCGGCGGATCTGTACGCGAACACCGCCCGCCGCCCGGTGGCCTCCATCAACTTCGTCACCTGTCATGACGGCTTCACGTTGCGAGACCTGGTGTCCTACAACGAGAAATACAACAAGGCCAACGGCGAGGACAACAACGACGGCGAACGCCACAACCGGTCGTGGAACTGCGGCGTCGAAGGACCGGCCGAGGATCCCGAGGTCAATGCGCTGCGCGCCCGGCAGCAACGCAATTTCATCGCCACCACGTTGCTCTCCCAGGGCGTGCCCATGCTGTGCCACGGCGACGAACTCGGCCGCACGCAGGGCGGCAACAACAACGGTTATTGCCATGACAACGAGATCACCTGGATCGACTGGGCGGCCGCCGACACCGACCTCTTGGAGTTCACCCGCTCGGTGTCGGCGCTGCGGGCCGCGCATCCGATCTTTCGCCGGCGCCGGTTTTTCACGGGCCTACCGGTGAAACATCGCGGTGTCGAAGGTCGGTCCGACATCTCCTGGTTCAGCCCGGACGGGTCGGAGATGACCGACGAGACCTGGGGTTCAGGGTCGGGCCGAGCGGTCGCCGTCTACTTCAACGGCCACGGGATCTCGGGCCATGACGACCGCGGCCGCCCCGTCACCGACGACTCGTTCCTCCTGTGCTTCAACGCTCATCACGAGGACATTGAATTCACCCTTCCCGCGGGCGATTTCGCGCCGGCGTGGACACCGGTGATCGATACCGCGGCCCCGCACGGGCCGCTCGACGCCCAGCCCGTCGTGGCGGGTGCGGTCGTGTCGGTCAAAAGTCGCTCGGTGGTGGCGCTGCAAGCCGTGCCTTGACGGTCCCGCCGCCCCCGAACCGCGATCCGGGCCAGATCTGGCAGCAGGCGTGACCACACTCACGCACCCCGAGACCGTCACCGAGAAATGCCCGTCTACCAGGGCCGACAACAGCCGGCCACGCCGCGAACCGGCGACACAGGCAAAGCCCATAGCACAGCTTCGTTTGGGCTCACACCAGAGGATTTGAGACACTGCAAGACATGAGTTCAACCAAACACCGCGAGGTGGCCAAACTCGACCGGGTGCCATTGCCCGCCGAGGCCGCCCGGATCGGCGTGACGGGTTGGCAGCTCACCCGCACCACCGCCCGCGTCGCCGCCAAACTCCGCGCCCGTGGCCCGTGGCAGTCGAAGGTCATCAAGGAGATCCCGCAGACCTTCGCCGACCTGGGGCCCACCTACGTCAAATTCGGCCAGATCATCGCCTCCAGCCCCGGCGCCTTCGGTGAGCCGCTGAGCCGGGAGTTCCGCACCTTGCTGGACTCCGTGCCGCCGGCCGACCCCGAAGAAGTGCACAAGCTGTTCATCGAAGAGCTCGGCGACGAGCCCGCGAAGCTGTTCAAGCACTTCGAGGAGAAGCCGTTCGCCAGCGCGTCCATCGCGCAGGTGCACTTCGCGACCCTGCATTCGGGTGAGGAAGTGGTGGTCAAGATCCAGCGGCCCGGTATCCGCCGGCGAGTGGCCGCCGACCTGCAGATCCTCAAGCGGTTCGCCCAGCTGGTCGAGGTCGCCAAGCTCGGCCGCCGGCTGTCCGCCCAGGACGTCGTCGCCGACTTCGCCGACAACCTGGCCGAGGAGCTCGATTTCCGGCTCGAGGCACAGTCCATGGAGGCGTGGGTCAGTCACCTGCATGCCTCCCCTCTGGGCAAGAACATCAAGGTGCCCGACGTGCACTGGGACTTCACCAGCGAACGCGTCCTGACCATGGAACGTGTCTCTGGTGTGCGCATCGATGACGTGAAGGCCGTCCGCGAGATGGGCCATGACGGCACCGAACTCGTCAAGGCTCTGCTGTTCTCCACCTTCGAGGGCGGCCTTAGACACGGCCTGTTCCACGGCGACCTGCACGCCGGCAACCTGCTGGTCAATGAGCAGGGCCAGGTGGTGTTCCTCGACTTCGGCATCATGGGCCGCATCGACCCGCGTACCCGCTGGCTGCTGCGCGAGCTCATCCACGCCCTGATCGTCAAGAAGGACCACGCCGCCGCGGGCAAGATCGTGGTGCTGCTCGGCGCGGTGGGCACGGTCAAGCCCGAAGCCCAGGCCGCCAAGGACCTGAAGGCGTTCGCCGAGCCGCTGACGCTGAAGTCGCTCGGCGACATGTCGTATGCCGACATCGGCAAGCAGCTCGGCGCGCTGGCGGAAGCCTATGACGTCAAGCTGCCGCGTGAGCTGGTGCTGATCGGCAAGCAGTTCCTCTACGTCGAGCGCTATATGAAGCTGCTGGCGCCGCGCTGGCAGATGATGAGCGATCCGCAGTTCTCCGGCTACTTCGCCAACTTCATGGTGGAGGTCAGCCGCGAACATCGCGCGGATCTGGACACCCCGGAGAAGGTGTAAGTGGACATCCGGAAGGGATACGCCAAGTCCAAGTCCAAGTCCAACGCCGGGCCTCTTACTCGCGGAAAAACGCCGCTCGACGAACCCGGCGGGTCCGGCGAGCTGGACATCTACTTCGAAGATCTGGGCGACGAGAACGATCCCGCTGTCCTGCTGATCATGGGCCTGGGTGCGCAGCTGCTGCTGTGGCGCGACGGGTTCTGCGAGAAGCTGGTCAACCGGGGCCTGCGCGTCATCCGGTTCGACAATCGTGACGTCGGGCTGTCGAGCAAGCTGGACGGCCAGGAAGTCGACACCAACCAGTACGCCAGCATGGCGCGCTCACTGGTGGGCTGGAAGAGCCCGGCGGTGTACACGCTGGAAGACATGGCCGACGACGCCGCGGCTGTGCTGGCTCATCTGGGCATCGAGCAGGCCCACATCGTCGGCGCCAGCATGGGCGGCATGATCGCGCAGGTGTTCGCCGCCCGGCACGCCGGCACCACGCAGAGTCTGGGTGTCATCTTCTCGAGCAACAATCGCGCGGCCCTGCCCCCGCCGGATCCGCGTGCGTTGTTCGCCGTCACCCGGGGTCCGCATCCGAACTCCCCGCGCGAGGTGATCATCGACAACGCGGTCCGCGTCAGCAAGATCATCGGCAGCCCGGGTTATCCGGCGGCCGAAGAGCGGATCCGGGCCGACGCCATCGAGGGGTATGACCGCAGTTTCTACCCGTGGGGCGTCAAGCGCCAGTTCGGCGCCATCCTCGGCAGCGGCAGCCTGTTGCACTATGACCGGCAGATCACGGCGCCGACGGTGGTGATCCACGGCCTGGCCGACAAGCTGATGCGCCCGTCCGGGGGCCGCTCGATTGCGACGACGATCCCGCGGGCGCGGCTGGTGCTGTTCCCCGGTATGGGCCACGAACTGCCCGAACCGCTGTGGGATCAGATCGTCGGCGAACTGTGTGTGACGTTTGCCGAAGGCACGCCGTCGTCGGCTCCGGACGCACTTGACTCTGCCTGTTGAGGTTCTCGCGGTAGAGTCCGAACCGGCATCGGGGTGGTTGTTGGTTTCGGGGGAAACGAGATGACCGGCCTCTGGGACTACCAGAAGGACGCACGTCAGTATGGCGAGAAAACTGAAACCGCACTTCGAAGACGTGCAGGCGCACTACGACCTGTCCGATGAGTTCTTTGCGCTCTTCTTGGACCCGTCGCGCACCTACAGCTGCGCGTACTTCGAGAAGGATGACTACACCCTCGAGCAGGCGCAGCAGGCCAAGGTCGATCTGGCGCTGGGCAAGCTGGGCCTGCAGCCGGGCATGACGTTGCTCGACGTCGGCTGCGGCTGGGGCGCCACCATGATGCGTGCCGTCGAGAAGTACGACGTCAACGTCATCGGCCTGACTCTGAGCAAGAACCAGAAGGAGCGGGTGGAGGAGGTCTTCGCCGCGTCGGACAGCCCGCGCACCAAGGAGGTGCGTCTGGAGGGGTGGGAGGACTTCAACCAGCCCGTCGACCGCATCGTCTCGATCGGCGCCTTCGAGCACTTCGGCCGCGACCGCTGGGACGACTTCTTCGCCAAGGCCTACGAGGTGCTGCCCGACGACGGTGTGATGCTGCTGCACACCATCACCGCGTTGACCATTCCGCAGATGGCCGAGCGGAAGATCCCGCTGACGTTCTCGGTCGCGCGGTTCATCAAGTTCATCCTCACCGAGATCTTCCCCGGCGGGTACCTGCCCACCATCGAGCTGGCCGAGGAGCACGCGCAGAAGGCCGGGTTCACGCTCACCCGCACGCAGTCGCTGCAGCCGCACTACGCCCGCACGCTCGACTGCTGGGCCGCCGCGCTCGAGACGCACAAAGACGAGGCCATCGCCATCCAGTCGCAAGAGGTGTACGACCGTTACATGCACTACCTGACCGGTTGCGCAGACGCGTTCCGCAAGGGCTACACCGATGTCTGCCAGTTCACGCTGGAGAAGAAGTAACGGCGTTTCGAGGTTCCGGACTGGGCTACAGCAGCGTGTCCCGTCGTTCGGTTTCAGGACCACTAGAGGTAGGGTGCCAGCAACGCAAGGGGCGACCTCGTGCTGCGCACCATCAGGAAGGGCGAGTAAGACAGATGGCTGATCAGACTTCGGGTACCGCGGATTTGCAGCCGCATTTCGAGGACATCCAGGCGCATTACGACCTGTCCGATGACTTCTTCGGGGTGTTCCAGGATCCGACGCGCAAATACAGCTGCGGATTTTTCACCGGCCCCAATTGCACACTGTCCGAAGCGCAGATCGCCAACGTCGACCAGCACCTGGACCGGCTGGAGCTGAAGCCGGGGATGACGCTGTTGGAGGTCGGGTGCGGCTGGGGTCTGACCCTGCAGCGCGCCATGGAGAAGTATAACGTCAACGTCATCGGCCTGACCCTGAGCAAGAACCAACAGGCTTACTGCAACAAGCTGCTCAGCGACGTCAACTCCGAGCGCACCTTCGACGTGCGCCTCGAGGGCTGGGAGCAGTTCTCCGGCTCCGTCGACCGCATCGTCTCCATCGAGGCCTTCGAGCACTTCGGGTTCGAGCGCTACGACGCCTTCTTCAAGACCTGTTTCGACAGCCTGCCCTCCGGCGGTCGCATGACCATCCAGAGCAGCTGCGGGTACCACCCCAACGACCTGATGGCGCGCGGTAAGAAGTTGACCTTCGAGCTGGCGCGGTTCGCGAAGTTCATCGGCGAGGTCATCTTCCCCGGTGGTCGCATCCCGACCACGCAGATGATGGTGGAGCACGGCGAGAAGGCCGGGTTCACCGTGCCCGAGACGCTGTCGCTGCGCAATCACTACATCAAGACGCTCGGAATCTGGGCCGCCCGCCTGGAGCAGCACAAGGACGAGGCCATTGCGGCCGCCGGTGAACAGTCCTACAACGACTACATGCGTTACCTCACCGGGTGTCAGTACTACTTCGTCGACGAGGCGCTGGACGTCAGCCTCGTGACGTATGTAAAGCCCTAAGAGCTTTTTCGGCTCGGCTGTCGGATCGCTGCATCGTCGTTCGTCCTTCAGGTAGAGAGTGGACACACCGGTTTCCGCTCACTGACGAGGACGGACGACGATGCACTATTTCGTACTGCTGCTGGGCCCGCAGACCACTGAAGGCGGAGAAGCCGCCCAACAGGCGCTCATCGCCGAATACACCGAGTTGGACACCCGCATCGCGTACGCGATTCGCGGGGGCGACGCGCTGGCCGACGCCGCGGAGGCGGTGCGCATCACCGGTGGGCCCGCCAACCCGGTGATCACCGACGGGCCTTTCGCCGAAGGCGCCGAGGTGGCGGGCGGTTTCTACGTACTGGAAGCCGACAACCTCGACGACGTTCTGGAGTTGGCCCGGCAGATGCCGGCATGCCGGGACGGGGCGGTCGAGGTGTGGCCGATGGTCGCGTGGGAGGCGCCGACGGAGCAGGTGGGCGCGGATTGGCTGGCGCTACTGCTCGAACCTCCCGGCCAGGTGTGCGGACCCGCCGACGAGGAGCAATGGGCCAACGGCCTGTGCGAGCACCAGGCGTTCGGCAAGGCCGCTGGTGATCACATTCTCGGTGGCGCTCCCCTGCATCCACCGTCGACGGCCACCACCGTGAAGGTTCGCGACGGTCAGACCCTCTTCACCGACGGTCCGTATGCCGAAGGCGCCGAGGTGGCCAACGGGTTCTATCTGCTGCGGGCCGCCGACAGAGACGAGGCCGTCAAGATCGCGTCGATGATTCCCGCTTCGGCGGTCGAGGTCCGGCAACTCATGGGTTGGGCGGTCGCGTAGAACGCTGTGTCAGACCTGGACGGCGTCTTCCGGCGCGAATGGGGTTCCGCAGTGGCGGCGTTGGCGCGCTGGTGCGGCGATCTCACCGTGGCCGAGGACGCCGTTCAGGAAGCCTGCGCCGAGGCACTGCGCACGTGGGGCCGTGACGGTGTGCCGGACAACCCGCGCGGTTGGCTGGTCACGGTGGGCCGCAACCGTGCGCTGGATCGCCTGCGGCGCGAATCTGCGCGTCCGGGAAAGGAATTGGCTGCCGTGGCCGATGGCATGCTGGTCCGCGCCTCCGGCAGTGAACCGCACCCGGTGCGCGACGATGAGCTGCGGATGATGTTCACCTGCGCACATCCCGCGTTGGAGCGCTCTTCGCAGTTGGCGCTGACGCTGCGCCTGGTGTCGGGGTTGACGGTCGCCGAGATCGCCCGTGCGTTGCTGATCAGCGAGGCCGCCGTCGGTCAGCGAATCACGCGCGCCAAGAACAAGATTCGGCACGCCAACATCCCGCTGCGGGTGCCGCCGGCGGAGCTGCTGCCGCAGCGGATGCCGCATGTGCTGTCGTGTGTGTATTCGGTGTTCACCGAGGGCTATTGGTCCACCGGCGGCCCGTCGGCCATCCGCGATGAACTGTGCGACGAGGGCATCCGGCTGTCCGGTGAGTTGTGTGCATTGATGCCGGCCGACCGGGAATCTCACGCTCTGGCTGCGCTTGTGCTGCTGCACGATTCGCGACGCGGCACCCGGGTGGACGCCACCGGCGCATTGGTTCCCCTGGATGAGCAGGACCGCCGGCGGTGGAATCAATCCAAAATCGCGCGTGGGCTGGAGCGGCTGCGAAGGGCGCAGGGCTCGTCCGGGCCGTATCTCCCCCAGGCGGTCATCGCCGCCGTGCATGCCTGCTCCCCCAGTTGGGAGCAAACCGACTGGGCCACCATCTGCGCGGCGTATGACCGGTTGTCGACGATGACGGACTCGCCGGTGGTGCGGGCCAACCGTGCGCTGGCGGTCGGCTTCCTTCGTGGTGCAGCAGCCGGGTTGGCCGAGTTGGAGAAGGTCGCCCATGATCCGCGTCTGGCCCGGTCGAACCTGGTGCCGTCGGTGCGTGCCGATCTGCTTCGGCGCGCCGGACGGCACGCCGAAGCAGGGCACTGGTATCGAGTTGCCTTGGATTACAACAGCTCAGAGCCCGGCAGGGCGTTTCTGCGGCGCCGGATCGCGGAGTGCGGGGCTCAGTAGGCGCCGGAGCTGGAGAAGACGGCGCGGACCGTCTTCACCGCGATCACCATGTCGGAGATCATGGTCCAGTTCTCGACGTAGAACATGTCGAGGCGAACCGAGTCCTCCCAGGAGAGGTCGGAGCGTCCGCTGACCTGCCAGAGGCCGGTGATACCCGGCTTCACCAGCAGGCGCTTCTTGGCGTAGTCATCGTAGGTCTTCACTTCGCGTGCCAGCGGAGGACGCGGACCGACGACGCTCATATCGCGCTTGAGCACGTTGATGAACTGTGGCAGTTCGTCGATGCTGAACTTGCGCAGAATGCGGCCGACGGTGGTGACGCGGGGGTCTTCCTTGATCTTGAACAGCACCCCGCCCTCGCTCTCGTTCTGCGAGGCCAGCTTGTCGATCATCTTGTCCGCATCGACCACCATGGTGCGGAACTTGATCATCTCGAACGGTTTGCCGTCGATACCGATGCGCTCGGAGAGGTAGAACACCGGGCCGCGGCTGGTGAGCTTGATCGCGATGGCGACGGCGATCAGGATCGGCGAGGCGAAAAGTAGCACTGCGCTGGAGAACACGACGTCGAAGAAGCGCTTCTCGAACCGCTTCGCGCCGTGGTACTGCGGCTTCTCGACATGGATGAGCGGCAGGCCGGCGACCGGGCGCATCTGCAGCCGCGGCACCGCAACGTCGACGACGCCCGGCGAGACCAGCAGGTCGATGTTGTGCTTCTCGAGCTCCCAGGACAGGTCACGGATGCCGCGGCCGTCGAGACGCTCGGTGGCCGTCACAGCTACCGCCTGGCAATCCGTCGCCGCCACGGCGGCCGGAATATTGGTCTCGTCACCGAAGGTGCGGATGGTGCCCACGCCCGGGACGTCGATGTATTTGCGTTGTTCCGGGCCCGCAATGCACGCGCCGACGACGCGGTACTCCGTACCTGGTTCGCGTGCAAGCGCTTTGGTGAAATCGCGAACGGCTGGGGCATTGCCCACAACCAGAACCCGGGTCAGGCAATGGCCGTCTTGGCGGGCCTTGACGATCTGGCGGCGGGCCAGCCAACGGAACAGCGCCAGAATCAGAATGCCGGTGGGCAACGCGATCATCAGATATCCGCGTGCGATCTCGAGCTTGAAGAGCATCGAGATAACGGCGACAGAACCGAACGTCGACAGCGTCGCGAGGACTACGCGGCGGTACTCCTCAGCACCGGAGCCGATGATGCGCGGTGAGCGAGAACGGTTGATGGACAACGCCAGCATCCAGGCGGCGGCGATGACGATGGAGACGGTGGTGTAGTTCGAATACTGGAAGGTGTGCTCGGTGGCCGGAAGTTCCCCGCCTGACAACTCACCGAATCGCAACCACTGCGCAAGTCCGATTGCCAAAATAACGCCGACGAGGTCGACCACCACGAGTCGCTGGGCATAACTCCGCTGCCAGCCCGGGACCTGGGAGGGCCTACGCGGAAAGCCATTTGGGGATTCGGAGTTTGCTAGGTTGCCTAGCCGCTCATGTACCGCCGTCATCGATCCCCCCACATAATCGCCCCCTTGGGCTGCAACTTTAACTCACCGACCACGCGATTCTCAAGGTCAGCTCAGCCTTCGCTCAGAAAACTAGCACGCCCGGGCCTACCGGCTCTCGATTGCGCGGTGAAAATTCACCCTTGCGTAACTTTGCAGGCCTCAAACAACAGCTACACGAATGGCCGCACTGCCTGAAAGCGGTTTCCACCGCGCAGCACCAGTTCTCGCAGCAAGCTCGCCGCGGTGGTCAAACAGGCATCGAAGAACGCCGAACTAGCTCGAGGATCGGGGGTAAGAAATCGGCTATCTGCGAGCCCACCGCGTCGAAAACCCTGGCTTCTTGGCCGATCGGGTCCGGCACATCGGCCAACGCCTGCGTGGCCAGTTGCGGCCGTAGCAGAGCCAGGTCCGCAATAGTTTCCGCTTCTGGATGCGCCGCGATGTGCGCAGCCTCGGACATCGTGAAGGTTCGTCGCAGTAGCCGAGGCGCGAGTCCAAGCACTTTGTCGCGGTGCGCACGAGTCATTGCCAGCACAAGATCGGCCTGGGAGGCGACCTTGGCTGTTAGTTGCCTCGCGACAAAGCCGGCGGGATCACCACCTAGCTCCTCCAGTACACGCGCGGCCTGCTCGTGCATGGGATGCGCAATCACAGCCCGTGTCCCCGCGCTAGACGAAATGAGGTTGGGAATGCCGAGCTGGGCGGCATGCGCTGCGGCCAGCCGCTCTCCGATCGGAGAACGACAAATGTTCCCGGTGCAGACAAAAAGAATGTGCAGAACGATCGCCTCCATCGTTATTCGGCCACATCCGATAGACCTTAGTTCAGAGTTCCTTCGCGGCTGCCTACGCGCGAGAAGCTCGCAGATGCCGCTAGCAGCGTCCTTAGATGGGTGAGGCGAGCGCGACCGGCCGCACGGGTAGCGAGTGTGGTGAGATTGGTGAATGCTGGTCCGGTCGTAAACACGACTCAGGGCGGCAAACGCGATGACACTCTGATGCGCTGGTATCGGGTGCGCTAATGGGGAACTAAGTGGGGGAAGTCAAATGGGTTGTCGGATAGCGGTTTTCGGAACCGGCTACTTGGGTGCGACACACGCTGCGTGCATGGCCGAGCTGGGACATGATGTGATTGGCGTCGATGTCGACCCCGTGAAGCTCGCGAAGCTAGCCGCAGGGGAAGTCCCCTTTTACGAGCCGGGGCTCGACGGGGTGCTCAAAGCAAACGTCGATGCGGGCCGCCTTCGCTTCACCTCGTCCTATGAAGAGGCTGCCGAGTTCGCCGACGTGCACTTCATCGGTGTGGCCACGCCGCAGAAACGCGGCGAATTCGCTGCTGACGTCACGTACGTTGACACTGTCGCAACAACTCTGGCGCCGCTCATAACTCGGCCGTCTGTCATCTTCGGCAAGTCGACAGTGCCTGTCGGTACGGCAGCCCGCGTCGGCGAGATCGTACGGCGCTTAGCGCCCGTCGGCGATGCCGCAGAAGTGGCTTGGAACCCGGAGTTTCTTCGAGAAGGGTTCGCGGTACAAGACACCCTCCATCCGGACCGGATCGTGCTCGGCGTGGACAGTGGCCGCAAAGGCCGCGCAGAAGAAGTTGCGAGAGAGGTGTACGGCAGCATACTGGCTGAGGGCGTTCCATTCCTGGTCACTGATCGTGAGACCGCGGAACTAGTCAAGACTGCCGCCAACGCGTTCCTGGCAACGAAGATCTCGTTCATCAACGCCATGGCGGAAGTGTGTGAGGCTGCCGGGGCCGACGTCACTGAGTTGGCCGACGCAATCGGGTACGACGCGAGGATCGGTCGGCGTTTCCTCAACGCAGGGATCGGGTTCGGGGGCGGCTGCCTACCGAAAGACATTCGTGCATTCATGGCGCGTGCGGGTGAACTTGGCGCCAACCAAGCGCTGACATTTCTCCGCGAGGTGGACAGCATCAACATGAGACGCCGCGCGAAGCTGATGGAGATGACCAGAGATATCGTGGGCGGATCCCTCATCGGGGCAAGGGTCGCTGTGCTTGGCGCCGCTTTCAAACCCGATTCAGATGACATTAGGGACTCGCCGGCGCTGAATATCGCTGGCCAGATTCAGCTGCAGGGCGCTTCGGTCTCTGTTTACGACCCGAAAGCAATCGATAACTGCCGCAAGCTGTTTCCGACGTTGGACTACGCAACTAGCGTAAAAGAAGCTTGCCGCGACGCAGATGTCACACTCGTGCTCACAGAGTGGGAGGAATTTCGGAAACTCGAGCCACAAGACCTGGACGGGATCGTACGTTCTAAGCGCATCATCGACGGACGAAACTGTCTCGATCAGGCAAAGTGGAGGGTCTCGGGCTGGACGTACAAAGGTATGGGCACGCGTTAGCGTGCACGACCTTTACTCCAGCAGGAGAACAGGGCCTGGCACGCTCGCAACCCGAGAGCCGCGTTCGGATTCGGTCACGCTGCCGCGTTCTACGCGTGCCGGCTCGTAACCGGGCGTTGCCCGGGCAGGTTGCAACTTAGATCGGCCTCGATCACACGCCCCTCGCCGGCGGCCAGTTATCGAAGGGTCTAGTTCGTTGGCGATGGACACCCGCGTCGGCGCACAAAGGTAGCAGCAGGTTTGCGGTCGGAGATCGGCACAACAGTTTCGTCTGGAAAATCGCCAACTGCGATGAACATAGTGATCATTTCGGAATCATCGATCGACAACAACTCCCGTACAGCGCGCTGATCCTTGTAATACATCATCGCGTTGAGTGGAACCGCTGCGAGGCCTTCGTGCTCGAGGCCGTACATCACCGACATCGAGAAAAGGCCCCCATCCACGAAGGCTTCGTTGCGCTCGACCGGACTCAGAAACGTGTTGTTCGAAACAGTGATTGTGAGCAGCACTTCCGGCATCTGCCGTTGCCCGAACCCTCGCTGGTGCTCAAGAACACGCGCCGCAAGCTCTTTATCCTCAACCCAGTAAACGCGCCATCCTTGCCGGTTGCACACCGATGGGGTCTTTTCGGCGGCTTGCAATGCGGCCATCACTTTCGAGGTGTCGATGGGCCGACCAGAGAACTGGCGCACGCTGCTGCGACCATACGCCACCTCGTAGAAGTTCTTCTCATTGTTCTGCAGCTTGTCGGCGCGATGCACAACTTTCGTTCCGGCAACCCCTTTGTCGGCTCGAGCATCGAGAAACTCGGGATCGACGATCTCCTCGAGGAAGCTGACATCGTGGTCGAACTTCGCGTGGAGCTCCTTATAACGCTGAAACACCGAAACGCCCTGCTCGTACGCGAAACCACTGAGATCATGACCGGCAGTCCGGTAAACAACCAGCGCGTCGTTCAAATTCGATAAGGCCTTGCGTCCGAAACCTGGTCGAAAGTCGCCGGTCCGGGCGAGTCCTTTCTCAATCGCATGCACGTTGTACATGACGCGCGATACAACCTGTTCATACCCGGTATCGAAGATCGAGAACGAGGCGGTTCGCGAGAAGCGAGCCACGTCCTTATGTGCGAGGTATCGCAGACGAATCTTCTGCAGGAGCTTCTTGGCGTGCTGCTTCGGCCGAGAGGTATTCGTCTTCACTGCATCTCCTGATTCGAAGAAACGGCGACATTCTCTTTGAGGTAGTTGCGAGTTCTCGCCCGCTCGATAGCAAGCATCTCATCAATCGCAATGTCATCCAATGGCGTTGACAGCACCTCATCAATCATGCCCGCACCATTGAGGCGGCGAGATGAGAGCCCGAACAGATCAAGTAGGAAGCCGAGTTTCTCCTCATTTCCGTAACCACCAGCATTACTAGCACGGACGATGGTTGCGAATGGACGATGGTTGATGATCGAGAAAATCGTGCCGTGGAAGGTATCGGTCACCACACCAATTGCATCACGGAAAAATGCTAGCAATTCGAATGGGCTGCATTCCACGAAAGCGTCGCCACACTCTTGCACTCCACCAAACGTTAAGATCTGCGCACCGATCCGGTCAGCGTAGTCTCGAAGGGCCTTGTTCTCTTCTGCGGTCAATCGCCCGGAATACCCGTAGACTATTAAGTAGGGCTGGGCATATAGCCGCCTCGAAGGCACTCGCGGGTCGCGAACCAGATCGTAGGCAAGAGCGGGATCGACGTGAAGATAAGGATCGCGGTCAATCAGTTCGCGAATGATCTCTTGCGAATTTAGATCACGCACCGACAGGACGTCGAAGTGCATCAGGTCCTTGGCTACGTCGTCAGCGATGCCCGCGGCGCGGATCTTGGCAAGCGACGTGTTTCCGAAGGATGCCGCGTAACTGATGAGTCGCCGTGCCGGCGACTCATGGCCGAACAAATCTCGCGAGTAGCCCACGTTCGAATTGCTCTGAACGCAGTTGAACACCTCGTCACTGCCTATGACTTGACAATCGAGCTCGAGGTCATAATTGGGGCTAGCCGGAATACCAACCATCGGAAAGTAGCGCTTGCCGTAAGCACGCTTGTGGTCGAAAAATCGCAGTCGGTCCTTGACAGGTGCGTTTACGTCGTTGTATTCGCGCAATTTGGCAACAACGCGGCCCAACTTTCCATTTTGCGAATTTGAATCCTTGACAAGCACATCACCCGGTCGATAATCCACGAATGAAACGCGTACCCCGGAGCCCGTTGCCTCGAGGAGCTGTTTGAGACTATAAGCCTGCAAGGTCGAACCATAGTTGTGGATCCGTTGCATCGACATGATCCCGACTGTTTTCACAAAAATCCCCTCGCAGACCGAGACTTGGCGCATACTGCGCTTGGTTATCATTGCCACGTAATCACCCGGGGCCGTGGCGCGCGATACTCCACCCGAGTCGAAGGTTACCGGTGCATAGGATGCACCGCATCACCGAGCGGCAATGGCGTCTGGCACATCGCGACACGAGCCATCACCCGCACCTGCCTGCAAAGGATGAGGCGGCGCCATGTTGCTCACTTTCGATCTCCCCCCTTGTATCAACACCCCCAACGGACTGGGAGCCGCCCCGAGCAGCGCCACGAGTTACCCGGTCGCTGCCGCTCGGCCGTGCTAAGCGACCGCCGGCTCAACTATCGGGGTCGGGTTCGACCATGGCCGACTGGGTCACTTGATACTGGCAGTGGGTTCCAACAAATTATCAAAGAATTCATTCAAAGTACGTGCCACTTCACTTCCGTCGAACGTGATCGGCTTCGTCCGCTCAACGACTCCGACAGCATTTGCAGTACGGACGTCTAAGATCTGATCGGTTAGGCTGATTGACTCAAAAACCCCTGATATCTTCGGGTCGAGGTCAAGATCGAGTAAAGCAACAGGCGTTGCGCCCTCTTTCAGAGCCGGAAGTAAAGCGTGAAGACGGTTTGATATTACGGCGCTACAGCCTCGGTATGTCGCGAATGCGGTGTCAATGCTTTCGTGGCAGTCGAGGAACGACACACGATCCGGCCAAGATGCTTTGGCTTTGTCCGCGAGCTCGCGCATAAACGGCTCGTCGCGAAGAACCTGTGAAACGAAAACGAACTCGGTTGCTTCCGGCGCGGTAGCACATACGCTCATGACGATCTCACTCAAACGTTCGCGGATGCCAAGATATTTGTCTGTTCGGAAGCTGAAGGCAATTCGGTTGCGAGCAACACCAAAGGGCGTAGGAGGTGTCGTAAACAGATTCAGCGTGACATCCGGCATCAGTCCGGTCGCACGCACCCCCAACTCCTGCATGTAGTTGAAGCTGGTCTTATCTCGCGGTACCGAAGCATAGAGAACGCGGGAACGCCATTTCAGGACCCTTGCGTGCCTCGGGCCGATATTCTCGAAAGACACACCCACCTGACAAACGCGGACACCCAAGGCAGCTAGCACCGATAGCCAGCAAATACGGACAATATCGACGAAGAATTGCTTCCAAGTTCGTTCTCCGTGGGGCGCTCCCGCAGTCAAAAAGTAGTAGCAGCGAACACCCTTTACGCGCGCACGAATAATATCGCCCACTAGCCCAGCTGCGCTTCGCCCTCGGTGTGCGACCACCGAAGTATTGCTCGCTATATCCAGTTGCCGAACGAAACTTTCCGGCCAGCGGCCGAGATATAGCTCCGTCGCGACTCTCGATGACACGAGGGTGATTAACTCGCGAAGCACAAGTGCATCACCAGCGTTCTCGGATTGGGCATGCATATTGACAAACGCCCGAGTAGATACCGCTCCCCTCGCGCCGTCTCGAAGCCTACCGATGTTTGAAACTTGCATGGGCACGTAAATCCTTTACTATCCCTTAATCCGCGTCGAGCATCGAACGTGACAATGTATCTTCAAAAGCTTATCAAGTGCCCGCAGTATTCGCCGAATCAAGTGCCGTTTACCGATCTCAATTTGAGCGAAGTGATGACGCAGGGCCGATTGAAGATTGTGGACTTAACTCACCGGCGCTCGATAGAACTTTATGACTTTCTATCGACAGGAATAACATCATGAGACAAAAAACCGTAGTGAGGAAGCCCGCGTACATTCCCCCGCCTGTAAGGCTGCCGAATACGCAGAACAAAACCAAGAAAAGACTGTAAGAATAGCGGTTCGAGCGGACCGAATAGCGCCAAGCCGCTATCACCTGGGTGATCACTAGCACTACCAGAATCGCTAATCCAACGAGTCCGATTTCGAAATAGGCCTGGATAAAGGAATTGTTGGCGTGACTCGGACGGAAGTTTCCGAAAAGATAATCGAAGACTGGAAGCTGAAATGTTCCAAATCCGAACCCCCAGAAATCGGAGCCGCCTTCAACCGCAGCGAGAGTTCTTTCCCAGACGTCAGTGCGGCCAGTCAACGTCAGATCGAAATTTTGGGATTCGAGGTAGGTCATCACCCTTCCATAGGAAAGCGCAATCCCAATAGACCCTACTGCCAACAGTGAGGCGCCTAGCCATCGTCGCGACGTCGCGCGGGAGAGAAGCCACGTCAAAAACAAAGATATTACGCCCGCTGCCACATACAGCCGGGTGCGCGAGAGATAGACAACAACAATCAGCACGATTAGAGCTGCGAACGCGAGGAACTTTGATTTACCGACGACCGAGCCGGCTTCTTTATTAAGGTACGCGATGACTACGAGCCCCAGCGCGACTGTGAGAAAGGCACCAAGAAACAGCTGATGTGCAAATACACCCCGCAGCTCAGGGGCGCCGCTTGATGAGACCGGTTGATACGCTAAACCCTTGTCGAGCTGCGACATAATCACCGATAACAACGCCGTCGCCACTGCGATCAACAGGACGAGACGGCAGACCCACACCTCTCGGAGGTCGCACAACAAGAACGTCGCGAGCCAAGGCACGATCATCGGGAGCGCCTGCTCTAGCGTCGCCTGCGACGAGACACTCCATAACGCCGAGAGCAATGCGAAGCCGAGATAGAACAGGTACATCCAGTCGTGAGAGAGCAGTCTGGTCCTACTGCTCGTGAAATTTGCAATAACCAAACCGATCATTACAAGAATGAGAAGGCCGTTCGCAGCAATTCCCTGGAAAAAATGCAGGCTGAGCCCCACTGCGGCCAGAACGTAGGCAGTTGCAAGCCTATAAGAGCCTGCCGGCTGACTTTGTGACTCTAACGCAGAAGCCAGATGGCCGGATTTGTTGGCCTTATCAACGCGCATAAATCACTTACCTACTCGCCAACTCAAAACCTAAACGGCTAGTGCCCATGCGGACTGGCCCGCTACTTTGCGATGGGAAAACCCCCCGGTCGCCGTCCAAGCCACAACACCCCCAGTTGACCGGCACCCCGCCTTCGTCAATCAGCCTAGCTTGCCCACCCAGGCAACGCATGTTCGTCCAAGGGTGGGGTCGCTCGGCATGAAGTCTCAGGAGATACGTCTGCGTTTCGTTACCAGCGTGGCCAGGCGAAACCCCGCCCTCCCTCCTAGGGCTTCGGCAGCCGTCGGAGAGCGTTCCACGGCAGCACAAGGCCCGGACTCTACCGGTGTAACTTGACGGCAGCGATCCCACGCAGCATCGCGAACTGAGGCCTAGAACCACGAAGCGCACCGGCAAGCAATTTTGCCGCTTCATGCCGCGCCTCCGGGCATCCCGTCTAATCCGCAGACCACGACGCTCGCTGCCGCTTTCAAGCACATGACTTGCGGGCGCGAGGTCCGCACACCGCTTCGCCATCATGGCCGCATGCGTCGCATTCTGGAAGCTGCGTACCGCCAGAGGCGACGCGCATCATCTCCGCGAGGCACTAAGAGATCACGCACGGAAATTTCATAACGTCGTCGACAGCTGATGATGTAGCCGATGAACAAGACATACCGCCCAAGCACCAACGCGATCGCGCCGCCGTTCACTCCCATATCGGGCACTAGCGCGAAAGCCATGGCCAGAGTAGTTGCCAAACTGGCGACAATTACCGGAGTGCCGAATCGCGCGTTGCCGCTACCGGAAAGCGTTTGATAGATGATCTTGCTGGCCGCGGTAGGGGCCATGCAGAGGGCCATGATCTGCAGAGCAGGGCCTGCTGCCGGATAGTCGCCACCTGCAATCGCCTCCACAAGCCGTGGCGCTGCTAAGACGACGGGGACAGCGAGGAGCATGAATAGCCAAAACATCCATGTCGCTATTCTCGCGTTTCGACCTAGGACGGTAACACCGTTCTCCTGCCGAGCTGCGTTGGAGAACAAGACAACACCCACAACGGTTGCCGCTTCCAATATCATCTCGTTCAAGCGGATGGCCGCAAAGAACTCTCCTGCCGGAGCCGCACCGAGATAGAACCCAATGACAAACATTGATAGCCGAGCGCTGATCGTGGTGAGGACTAGATTTACGGCGTAGATCAACCCGTAGCGGAAGGAACGTCCCAGCTGACGGAACCCGACGGCGAGGCGTCCCGTCCCCCTCAACGCAAGCCACACAACGACCGGCGAAGCAATTAAGAAGCTAAAGCTGTACGCCCACAGAGCGTTCCGCAACGTGACCGCGGAGATCAACGCCAAACCCGTGGTAATCCCCGTTAGCGCGAGACCGGGCATCGTCTCACTCAGAGTAAAGAGCCTGATTTCCCCACGCCCGAGGAAGACACCCTGCATCAAAATGATCAGAAGCGACCCCGCTACGGAGACGAAGATTATCCCGCCGGATTGCAAGGTCGACAAGGACGGTAGGTCTCGCCCATAAAGTAGCCACACGCTGGCCGCGGTCAAGGATGTTAACGGTAACCAGAGCGCAAGTGCGGTTCCCGCCGCCTCCCCTGCACTTCGGTGGTTTTGCCCGATCTCGTATCCAAAAGATGCGCGCAGGCCCAAACTGCCGATTAACGCGGCTACCGAAATCGCTGTGGTCAAAATCCCATACCAGCCGAAGTCAGCCGGCGTTAGAAGGCGTGCGAGTATTAGAAAAGTAAAAAACTGCGCGATCTTTATAACTCCGCGACCGAACAGTGCAGTGAGAACCTGCCTCAGAATTTCGTTCAGGGGAGTCCCGCTTTCGATCGTCTGTTCAGCGTCCCGAGCCTCATTAATTCGACCGTATCGAGAAGCCCGGCTGACCGGCATGATTGACGCGGATTCTGGAGAAAAGACCTTGGCACGTCGTCATGATCAAGGTTGACGACCGGGGTTGGAGTGGCGATTCGTGCGAGCGGTCCGCGCGACATTTATTGGCTGCGAAACCACTGGTCACGGGGTTAAATACCGTTGGCCGAGTCTGCGAAACGCGCGGCAGAGAAGGAGATTGGGTTCAATTAGATACCGATAAGCGAGGCGGCGCGGTTCGTTCACAAGGCGCCAAGCCCACTCAATCCCAAAGCGACCAATCCACCTAGGCGCCAGACGTGTTGTCCCCGCCACGTAATCGATTGCGCCGCCGACCGTAGCGTACGTTGCGTCCGGAAGGGCGTTCAAATGCCGAAGTAGAAAATGCTCCTGCCGCGGCATTCCAAGACCTACGATAACGAGGTCGGGCTGGAACTCTCCGATAAGGGACACCGCGAGCTTCTCATCGACATAACCGTCGACGCCCGAGATTTTCCAGTCCGGCAACAGCGCTCTGAGGTTCTCAATCGCATTCTTATTCGACTCATTCGTCGCGCCGAAGACGAACAGGCGACGTGCCCCAACGACACGGGGAAGCGCCGCAATCCAGTCAGTCGATGAGATCCTCAAGGCGGGCGACATCCGTGCTCTCGAGAAGATGGCAGAAAGCCACAGTATTGGGGTGCCGTCAACAACGACCCAGTCAGCGAGCTTGTACAACGCCCGAAACTTCTCATCAGTGTCATGCAAATACGCGCTGTGCAGATTGTGATTGAGAAGGAGCTCTTTACCGACAGTTGGGGCACTGCCGGCCAATTCAGCGGCGTCGATTGCAGTTAGGGGCGTGACGGATATACCAAGCGGACCTATGCGAACCCATTTTTTATCCCCGCGCGGGCTCGCGTATCTCTCCGCTGATTCGGCACCTTCATCCACCATGATCACTCACAATGTCACATCTCCCCACATATGAGATCGGATTTCATGCTCTATTTCTATTCTGCGTCAATCTCGAATGAGACAGTCGACTCAGTAGTTGACCGTTGACCAATCACTGGCATTAGACGCATCGTTTGCATGTGGAACATCGAACCGCACAGAATCCGAGTGGCGTATTGAGGCCTTAGGCGCGGTGGCCATCCTTCTTGCAACCAAAATTGCCAGCGGGCCGACCCGTGTCAGTCTCGCTCATCGACCAAAATGGCGCCGAGTTCACGTCTCAGCGAGCGTGCCGCGCGGTGCCCGTTCGCTCCGTTGCCGATCGCCACCATCATGATGGGAACCTCACTCGCTGGCAAGCCAGCATCCGTGCGTAGTGCATCAGCAGTGGCGTTGGTAATGCTCAGGTTCAACATGCAAGAATTCAGACCTAATCCATGTAGCGCCCAAACCAGACTCGAAGCAAAGATCCCTCCGTCGATCCATGCCTGATTCCTCTCTCTGCGGCCGACGAAAAAGCCCAATTCCACAGAAATGAGTGCGAGTAGCGGGATCCCCTCGGCAAAACCCCTGCTGCCACTCTGATGCCGAATTACGGGCGCAATCTTGTCGCCGGAATAAAGCCGGATTCTCCAGGGCTGGCGGTTGCAGACGGATGGCGAGAACGCGGCAAGCTCAATAGCTCGATGTACGGTATGCCGATCCACGGATTCCGAGCTGAAATGCCGGACACTACGCCGCGTTGTGAAGAACGCGTCGGTCACCTCGCGCTCCTGCCCCCTCCATATCGGCGCAACCGGTGATACTTCATCATCGATGGCGCCGGACTCGTTCCATGCCAAGAGTGCGTCGCGGGCTGCAACGGAAACGCCGACATACGGAGCGCCGCTTGCGGATTCGCTGGCGATTGGAATCAAGCTGTTTAGGCGATCAAGAAGGGCGCCTTGCCCGAAAGGTCGCTTCGGGTCTGGCAATGCAAGACCCTTCTCCACTCGGTGATAATCGCGGGTTAATTGCGACTCTAACCCCACCCCGGAAAGATCCGGAGACGCAGTTTCGGTCGGACTAGAGAACTTTGCAAACCGACGGCTATCGGTGGAAAATTCCCGTCGAATTAACTCGCGCTGAACCATACGTTTACCTGCTAGGGCGGTCAGCTGAGGCCCAAGCCCTCTAGGCAGTAGATTCTTCAATCTCTTTTGCAATGACAAAGTAAAGTCCCCTTATTACGCGCAGCGTACCTACCCCCGCGCCGCCATGCTTGTTGCGGCACGAGCCTAACGCGCTCCGTGAGCACTCGCCACTGCCGGCGGTGCCTAACGAAGCATGACCCCCACTACTCGGCCTGCAGCCTTCGACCGCGAAGACGCACGACACTGTTCGCAATCGCTTGATACAACCGATACGGTACGACAACCTGAGCCCCAACGATGACCGCATGACGCCACGGAAATGCGCGGTGCGTAACCGCCTGCAGATATAGCCGGATAGCGTGCGCACGATTCGACGTGGAGGCTACGCGCGCGCACGGCCACCCGCGACCCGCCCAGTATGCCCGATCAGAAATCTCCCCTTGTGCGCGCATCTTTTCGAAGTAGTCAAGAACGGGCGTGTAGCTCGGACTCCTTGAGACGCGGGCGTACCCAACCTTATCTTCAAGTACGACCAAAGGTTCGGCGATGAACTCAAATGACGCCCCAGAATTCGCGGCGCGAATCGCGAAGTCACTATCCTGAAACCAAGGAAGTGTTTCATCAAAACGTACTTTAAGAGCAAGAGACGTCGAAACGACGATTGTAGAGGTACGAATGGTACCGGGAGTGCAGAGTATGTACTCGTCTACACGCTCTAAAGCCCCCGCGCCCTTCGACGGCCGGATCCACTTCTTCTCCAGGCCCCGTTCCACAATCATCTGGGAATAAAGAAGAATATCGTCTTCGTGTTTGGCGAGAACATCAACGCAGCGCTCAAGCTTGTTCGGAACAAAAAGATCATCGGAATCGAGCAAAGCCACGTAGCGGCCACGTGCATGCTCGAAACCGCGGTTGCGTGCGCTACTAGCACCACCGTTTTCTTGGCGCACGTACCGGAAGCGTTCGTCGTCAAAAGACGAGACCAGGGCAGCGAGTTGGTCCCCATCGCTTGAGCCGTCGTCTATGACAAGACACTCAAAGTCACGATAAGTCTGCGCCTGCACGGACTCGAGGGTTGGACGAATTGTCGCGGATCGGTTGTAGGTGGGTATTATCACAGAAAAGAAAGGAGCGCCACGATTCGTGCTCATGGTGTATGACTCTTCTGCCTTTCAGAGTAGTGGGAAAACTAATTGGCGTCGCCCGCCGCTCAAGCGCGTGGCGAAGTTTCTACGCACGTTCGCACACTAATGTTCGCGGTTTCCGCCTAACGCCAGGCCACTTGCTTGAGGTGCCTTCTGGTTTCGCAGACCAGGGTCTAAGACTTGTTTCACCAAGTATCCAAAGGCGATGATCGCACCTACAAACAATAATACCGGATTCAGGATGTTCGCTATCAAATCCGAATTGGCGGTCAAGAACCAGATACCACCACTTGCGGCCGAGGCTAAAATCAAAATGGCCGGGATCGCCATGAACTGCGGCACATTCTTCAACGGTTCCAGCCGACTCCTCGTCGCATGACCACCCCACTGCGGACGTACAGCTGCGACAAGGGCGCTGTAGGAGATGAATGCCGCGTAGGGAATCAAGTTCTGTGAGAAAGTGATGTTCATGAGGAGGAAGACACCAAGGTGGAAGAAGGTAATCAGGGCTAGAGAAATCCGGAATGCGCGCCACCATGGGACTGCCGCGAGTATCGCAAATTCAAGTACTACTGTAGCCCAATCCAGAAGCTCCCAGACAGGTCGAACATTAAAGCTATACGCCCAGCTCGCCAACCACGATGTCCGCTCCTGCACCAAATAATATTCGAAGAAGTAGCCCCTAACCGCTTGACTTGAGGGGTTCAACCATCCCGTACCGAGTTTCATCGCAGCCGCGACAAAAAAGCTCAAACCTATAGCGAACGCCAAATAGCGCATTGGCCATTGAGGGGTCGTTCTCGGTTTATCGCGCCGGGCCAGTATCGAATCGACCGACAATCGGTCGCCCCAATTAGCGAAGCACAACACCAGTGGGGTTATCACCAGAAGGATTGTGTGGTCAATTTTGCCCAACGTGTACGTCAGGCCATAGGTACCGAGTAGCAGAAGAACCGTAGCGATTGAAGAGAACTTGGTCCACAACCCGATGCCAAGCAAGACGAGAGCCATCGTGCGCAATAGCTCTAAGCCGACTAGGACCCAGAGATCTGGATAGCCGGACAGGAGTTGGAAGGGCCCAGGCGGCGCAGAGTACATCGCATTCGGATAGCTATCCAGCCATTGGATACTAGGCGCCACGCATAAGGTGGTCAACGCATATACGATCCGGTAGATCCCGAGGTCGATTGGCTTAAACGGCCCTACCTGAACCCAGGCATCGAACGTCCTCGTGAGCGTCATGGCGTACGCTCGAAGTCAACGTGGAACACGTTACGCGTCTCGAAAGTGGGTCCCGATTCAGTACTGCCATTGATATTGAACTCCGCCTCCCGCCAGACGATGTCGACTCCGACGACGTGTTCGCTGGGAAAAATCTCTCCGAGTCGTTGCGCCATCCAATTCACAGTTTCGGGCTTTTGAGTAAACGCGTCGTCATAGAATTCCTCGCGAAAGACCGATGAGGCGAGAACCCCGGTATCGGCAGGCAAGAGTTGTCGGTAATCGATAGGGACGCGGTTTCCATCAGCCAGCAGTGCGAATACCGTGGGTTCGTTCCAATCGATCACTCCTGCATCGGTCGGTGTGCCCGCGAATCCTGGCATAGTTAGCGCGGGATAGGGTTGCGTTCGGGTTGTATAGATCATGGCCAGCTGAATAACGAATAGTATTAGCGTGCCCGCAAAGAGCAATCTAACGAGGACTGTTCTAGCCGTAGGCGTTGTATCCACGCTTTCAATCTTTGATTTCGCAGTCAACACCATGCACGCGCTTCGGCACCGAGAAAAAAGCTGCGTGATCTGCATCGCCGAGTAATTGCTCAGCGCGGGATTCACCTGCGCGGCATGTCAGATTAAATTTGTCCAAGCTGCCCACCGTGGCGGTCCCCTCCCCGATTCTGCGGCCGTTAGGCTCAGTAGCGCCACTGTACAACACGAATGGTGGGTTCGCGCGGTGCCCAAATCGTAGTTGGATCCGTAATGCGGAGGACTTTGCTGTCTCGTTGTGAACGCGTGCCAATGTCCCCCCGCGCCGATTACGAGGCCCTGGCACCAAGTGGAACCGGGTGATTAACGACGGTGTGTGAAATGGCACAGCGGCGGGTCTGACTGAAACCAAGCCGAGCTCTCTCGCCTGAACAGCTTTCCTGCCAATCCGTTGCTGAACTGCACGCTGGCGAAGAACGGTATTAGACAAGCCCCTTCGTGTGTCTACATCACCGTGAGCGGCGCCACGAGCGCTCCAAACTGGCTAGGGCTTAGGATCTGGGCCGGACAGCATCGGTGCTACTCGGTCGCAGAGCCACCGCCCTGGCCATGGCGGTGCACTGGCGCTGCCGGCCGGCCAGCTGCGTGCGTCAGACGTGAAAGTGCAGGAGTTCATATCGAGTCCATGCTTGCGAATCCGCGGCACAAGACGCGCGTAAGCCACTTATACGTTTCAGCGCAGTGTCGCTGTTACCGCTCGCCGAGCGAGCCTCTGCCTGAAGTGGGGAACGCATCGGTATCGAGCCACTCAATCGCCCTCGTCCGCCGCCGTCAAAGCGCATCTTAGAAAGCCCGCCGGTACTGCCGCAAGGGAAAATGGTATGCGCCTTCAACCTACGGCTGGCTTTCATGCGGCCCTGCGCAGAGGCAGCGAGCCATCTGCTCCAAGCCCCGTGACAGACAAAGCGGATATGATCCGGCGATGAGTGGGCCATCAAGAAAGCGCCGGGCGGTGCAAAGGGCCTTTTTGGCGGCACCAGCGACCGCCGCCGCCCTGGCTGCCGCATTTGCGTACGGCTGCGATGGCTTCTATTCGAATAGCCAGAATACCTACTTGCTACACGCGATTGGTACGGCCTACCCATCCCTGAGGCGGGATTGGCTCCTCAGTACCACTGATGCTTTTCCTATTTTCAGTGCGTTGGTTCGATTGGTTTTCGACATCGGCGGACAACGAGGGCTGGTTGCGCTCACTGTTTTCTTGGCTTTTATTGGGTTTCTCGCCGTCGCCGCTTGGTCTTGGCTCTTATTGCGCCAGCATTTAGATGTTTAGCGCCTCAGCTGGATTGTGGCGCTGGTTGTAGCGACGGTCGCAGTCGTCGGGCGGCAACTGCACCAAATCCCGATCTCGGACTTTAAGAGAGTGACGGTTTTCACCGGCTTCGCGGGCCAGAATCTCCTCCATACCCCCGGCCAATTACTTCCCAGCATGGGCGGCGTTTTCTTCCTCGCTGCACTTGCTTTCTTCTTTTGGTCGAGGACGTTCGACTGCTTGCGCTGGCCGCGGCTCGCGGCACTGGGCTCAGCCCTCTTGGCGTGCGTCCTCCATGCTGCCTATCTCATCCCATTGTCCATCGCGGTAATCGGCATGCTTTTAGCGGACGCCGCGTGTGGCCACGGATTGCGGCTTCTGAGGATGGCAGCGCTGACAATTGTTAGCGCTGGAGTGGGCGTAGCACTTACTAGCCCAGCCGCACGGGGGCTCGGCCGCGGTACATCCGCTACCCGAGACTTCCTTGCGTTTGAGCGGATACCTCACCACACCCTGATCACCCATTGGTCCTTCAATCAGACTTTAATCGCGACGTGCACGATTATTGCCGCAGCAATTATTTCTAGATTTACACTCCGCTCGTGGTGGTTATGTATTTTCCTCCTATTCAGCCTCTTTGTAGCACTGGCATGCGCTGCCTACGTGGTAGCAGACCACAGCTCCCGCTTAGGTCTCACGTTCCCCTGGCGGGTCTCCGTCGTCCTAGTGCCGATTGCTTCCACGGTCTCGTCTCATTCTTCTGGTTGTTAGTATTTCGAACCGTGCGGGCTGGTCAACCAATAATTAGAGTCATTTCTGTTATTGGCATAGCCGGAGTAATCGTTGAGGGGTTACCCGGGCCGCTCACAGCTGTTGACCGGCAACCCTCGCCGCTTATACAGGAGCTAAGAACTAGCCCGCTTCACGGAGTCGGCCTTGTTCCAGTAAGCGCCCAAGATATCCGGCTGAATGCCCGAGTACCGATCTTCGTTGATTGGAAGTCACACCCATTCGAAAATGGTGAGCTGACCGAGTGGATCCGCCGCGTTCAGGCGGCGCGGGCTGTGGAGGAATCTCCTCACCTAGTATGTGATCTGTTAGATCGCGAAGGACTCGACTGGGCCGTGCTAGAGGGCTTCCAACTACCGGGATGCCTCGAGGGATGGTCTACCGATCGAATAGACCACTACACTCTGATTATTCGACAACCCGCTTACTAGGCCCTTGGTAAGAACCGTCCACCCAGACATGTGCGCGAAGGCCCAGACGCGCATTCCCATACGACCACGCCTTGCGTGAACGTTTCCCAGACGTTCTTGGCGTGTCTCCGGTACTGAGACACCCAATTGCGGAGAGTCTGGTTGGTGCACAGTGGCGGACGCGAATCTGCCTCAGGAGCGAGGGTGTCCGCCACCGATCGGTAACGTCGCGTGCGCATGCAGCACGCCGAATCAGTCACTGTCCCGATACGGCACTCCGCTGAACTCAATCGACGGCACGGCGCACTAGCGGCGATTTGTATTCCAACCGTCGTACAACCGGCGCCCATCCGCCCTCAACAAGCCGGCATCCAGGCATTACCACCAAACTGCCGATTACTTCCGACGCATCGGCAGCTGCTCTTTACCGGGCGGCGACTGGTTACTAGGCGCCTTCTGTGGTTTGGGGTTTAGTAGACAGTTCCGCGTCGGGCGCCGCAGACGCAGCTTCTTTCGAGCGTACCGGCGCCGGTGTTGAAGCTTCGTCGTTCACTTCTCGAGGGACCGGCCGCCGCGCGTTGTCCTCGCCGTAGTAGCTGTACCCATACGACGCGCCCCCACGGGTCGGCGTCATAGTAAATACAGCACCCAAAATTGAGGCACCAACACTCTCGAGAGTTCCAACTGCATGGGAAAGTTGCTCACGCTTAGTCTGCCCATAACGTGCCATGATCAGCACCCCGTCTGCGCCTGCCGCCATGATCGCGGCATCTGTAACCGCAAGCAGCGGCGTTGAATCCACTATCACGTAGTCGAACTGCGCACGGAGTTCGCTAAGCAGCTTTTTAGCCGTGAGTGAGCCCAGCAACTCACTTGGGTTCGGCGGAATGGTTCCTGAGGTAAGAACAGTGAGTCCGGAGAACCGAGTTTTTTGCAGCGCGTCGTCTAGCGAGGCACCACCGCTCAAGACGGTGCTGAAGCCCACAGGCTGAACAAGGTCGAGATATTTGTGCAGTGTTGGTCGCCGCATGTCGCCGTCTATCAGCACCACATTATTTTCAGCTTCTGCCAATGCCAGAGCTATGTTGATTGCCGAGGTCGACTTTCCCTCGGATGGGGTCGAACTGGTTACCACGATGACCCGGGGGGGATTGTCGACCGCTAGAAACTGCAGGTTGGTTCGAAGCTTGCGAAAAGCTTCAGCGATTGCCGAGTTGTCGAAATCAAAGGAAATCGCAGCGTGCTTCCGACGCTCTTTGTCGAGCGGGATGCTACCGACGAGCCCCACACCCGTGATTTGTTCCACCGTCTCCCGGTTCTTCACCGTGTTATCAAGCATGTCCCGCAGCACCGCGAGCCCAACGCCCAGCGCCAGCCCAAGCGCGAGTCCTGTGGCGAGATTGCGAGTTGTATTCGGCACGACCGGCTTGCCTGGGATAGAAGCAGTCTGCTCGACGACAACGCGCGCGTCGGGAACCAAGCCGCCTTCAGGAGTCTCCAGCTCACGGACCATCACGACAAACTCGTCGGACAGGGCATTGGCGATGTCACGTGCTCGGACGGGCGACGGATCGAGAACCGCCACGTCGATAAGGACAGTGTCGGCCTTAGCGCTCGCCTTGACGTTGGCCTGAAGCGCTCCTGCACTCATCTCTAAGCCGAGCTTGTCGATAGTCCGCTGAGCCAAGGTCTCCCCCATGAGCAACTCTGTGTAGGAGAGCACCCGCTCCTGCGACAGCCGGTTGCCTTGATAGAGCTCCGCGACCGACGCACCCGCGGCGGTAGAAACGAATAGTCTTGTAGAAGCCTGGTACAGCGGAGTTGTTAGCAAAGTGATTGCCACAGCGCCGAGGACTGCCACTAAGACGGTGACGCACAACGTAATCCACCGCGACCGCAGCGATTTTGCAAAATCCTGCAGAGTCAACGTAACCCCTCCCCTGCTGTTTGACTTACCCCCCGGCGCTCCGTCTGGCGACGTTGCGATCTGCGGAAGTATACCGACATCCCATCACCGCAGCTTTCCTGCGAAAGCCACACCAGCAAACACTGCGCTATGCGGTGATTCTGTTTACTTGTGCTTATGCCCTTGCCCTCATCCCTGGCACTCGGGAACGGACACCACGGGCGCGACGTCATCGACTAACGGTTGGATTGGGACCCGCGCCGCACCAGCCACCGTCGGCTCTGTCAATCGAAACGTCAGTTCTCCTGATTTCCCAGGCGGAATCGCTACCTGTACTTCGAAACTGGGGTGGTTCCGCTCGGTGGATCTGAAAACTTGCACTTGCTGACCGTTAGATAGCGCACTGACCAGTTTCGCGTCTTTAGTGACGAGCAGACGAACTGAGGTCAGCATTGTGCCCCTCGGAACGTTGAGCTGAACACCGGGTAGAAAGCCCTCCTTACCCGAGACATAGTCGGGTAGCGGGACGTCTTGCACAGTATTCTTGAGCCGGATGGTAACCGTCGAATTCCTGGTATCGCCATCGCAACCGTCGGCTACGTACTCGATATCTCTCGTGAGGTAGTAATCAAGCTTGTTTCCACCGAGGTTGTTAACCACGACCTCCGCGTAGGGAGCCGGATCATCGGGAATCACGTTTGCAAGAGGCGTTTGTTCGAGCAGCGCCTGGTCGGTCGGCGAGGAACTCCACACCGCGATTCGCCGTTCGCTCACCGCTTTGCCTAGAGCGTCGAGAAGTCCGCGGGGAGATTCGAGCCGTCCGGTGACCTTCTTGACAACTTCGGTAGCGATGTTCTGCAGGTACTCTTTCCGCGCTAGCTGATCGTCAGGAAAGCGGACATAGGCGGTCGACTCGGTCAGCTCTACGACGTTGTCTTTCGTGACCTTTTCTCCGTCCGGCGTGGTCACCGGGCCGACAGCGCCAAGGATGTAACTGAGAGCCACGGGATCTATCGCAATGACGCCGTCAACATTGACACCCGTCTGTTGTGCCCACATGGACTTCCAAATTTGCGCCGCGTAGGGAAAATGGGAGCTTTGGTTGCTATTGCGGTAGTCAGTGGTCGGATTAGTGAACCCGTAATTCGCCGCATACTCGGGGCCGAGGTCCAAGGGTTTGAATTGCTTGTCGAGCTCGATGTTCGGCCCCAACGTGTCGACCATCGGCTCGCCATTTTCGAATCGAAGGATGCCGAACCCGCCCAACAATCCACCGGTGCCGCGAGCTTCGGCGTTTGTTTGAAAACCCATGAAATAGGTGCGTGGGCCGTCGGCTCCCATCAACGACGGCGCCAGCCGCGCAGCAAGCGTCGTGTTGTCAAGCAATTGAGCGATATCAGAAGTCTGTCGCTGTAATTCCAGCCGAGCGTTACCGAGCACGGAGATATAGCCAGGGTCGGTAATCGCCTGGGCTTCCGCATTCAGACGGCTCGCACTCTGCGACAGCGTGCTCAACTTAGGTTCTTGGTTGCGCAGCGCCCGGACGTCGAGCCGGCCGTCAGCGAGCAACTGATCGGGGGAGAGTACGGCTCCAGCCTCAGCCGAAGGCTTCAGCACGTCCGCTGCCAGGCCTGCGACTACATTCGAGATCTGCTGACCTGTCTCGAATGGGCTGCCAAGCCAGGGCACTGCGGCCGCGATGTTCCATGGGAGTGAATGCGTCGCGTCGCGCGCGGCCTGCGCGTGGGACTGGGCGTCGCCCGCGAATCGCGAGGCGCTATCGGCGTCCCCTTGTAGCAGAGCGTCTTTCGCCTGTTGTGCGTTGCTGCGTGCCTGCTCCAGGCTTGTTTTGGCGTCCATAGCGCGAAGGCCTAACCAGCATCCGAATGCAACGACGACTACCAGGAGTATCAGGCCTGACCACACGATGCGGCGAGGGCTCAGGAACCCTGGTGCCCAACGTGATTGGCGGGTTTCGTCGTCTGCCAGCAGATCAGATTTATCGCCGCCGTCCAACTCTTCGCGGGACGGACGTCGAGAGAACATACTCAAATCAAAGATTCCCGTGTTCGGGTGTGGATCACGCTAAACCGCATCATCCACAACGGCGCCAAACTCGAAACGGCGCGACCCGTCGACTGACGGGCCGCGCCGTTTGAGACAGCAACAGACCAAGGTCGTGCTTGAGCTTCTATTTAGCCCGAGGTGCCGTAGGGGCCAACACGGAAAATCCGTGCGAACTCGTTGAGGGCCGTGGCAGCCAGACCAACCACGAACTCGCCAACCTGGTAGAACCATCCGGCGATCGGCTGGACGATGTTGGTCCAGATGAACTGGATCGGGTTGAAGTCGCTGATGGCACCAACGGCAGCGGCACCTGCGGTGTCAACGGCGGCGTTCAGGCCGGTCGGCACAGCGGGCAGGCTGCTGAGCTCGGAAGTAACGGAGCTGCCAATGCTCTGCGCGACAGGCGCGAAGGCCGGCGAGGCCTCGGCGATGGCCGGCGTAATGGTGGCAGCGGCAACGACCGCCACAGCTGCAGTGCCGACCTTGACCCTGGTCGAAGCCGAAGAAATTCTTGCGGCAATGGTGGACATTGTCCCCCCTCTTTTCACGGTTGTTTCCTGAGCGGACCCTCAGGTTGCTGTAAGCATCTCAGGCTCCGCGTATCCCGTCAAGGCGAACGGGCTGCTCACGACGTGTCCGGGAGGTTAAATCTAACGCCGCCAACGCGTGCGCACCGAAGTTTGCCGAGGAATCCAGCACCCCAGGGCACTTTCAGCAAAACGAGGCTACCCGGCAGCCTCTGGCGACATGCGGTTGCGCATCGGTGGCCGACGCCCACCTCTTTCCTGCGGTGACCGGCGTATACCTACCGGCCCTGCCCGTGAGAGCGATTGAGCCCAGCACGATGAACAAGTTTCATTACTGCCAGTCTGAGCCTGGGGTCGACGCGCTAGGCAGTTTTCAGCAACATGCGCGTTGCGCCCTTGGCCGCCCACTGTCGTGCTGTGAAGCTCGCTTACTTGTCGGCTGTTTGCGTATTGAAGGAGTGGACTGTGCGCGTGTCGACGCACACCCCCATGCAACTACTGGTCCCCGCGCGGCTCATTCGGGAGTAGAGGAGCCGCTTCGGCGCACTTACGAACTTCAAACGCGTATACGGGTGAACCGACGGTCGCTTTGGCACGGAGAGGTACGGGTCCGATGCCAATGAATTTCGATCCGCGGTCGCGGGCGCTAACTACACAGCGGCCGCCGCCCACGAGCCGCTTCTCGGTGGGCCGGCGCGCCCAACTGCACACTTGGTGTCAATTTTGCTGCTGGACAAGCCTGTCAGCGTAAGGTGTCACCGTGCGGGGTGATGTATGCATGTGCGGCCATGACCGCTCGGCCCATGAGCATTACAGGCGAGGTACCGAATGTTCACTGTGCGATTGCCCAAGGTATCGCCGGGACACGGCCCTGAACCGTCTCATCGTGAGAGTGACGCGCAAATAAGCTGGGTGGCTCGAACTCGTTGCAGCGCAACCCGTTCCACCCCAAGTTCCAGCCTGCCATCCACCAGTGGATCCTGTGCCCGCGTCTTTAGGTAGGTGATCGCACGGCGATGTGCACGCCAAGCCAACCCGCACCACCGCTGGTAGCCTGTCCGCAGTAGTTGGCGCACAGGGAGGACGTGCTGCTCTCGATGCGCAGACCTCGGGTTCTCTGGGCGATTCTTGCAGTTGTCGCAGTCCTCTCAGCCCTTGCCATTCAATTTGTCCGGGCGCAGCCGATCACCAATGTGCTCGAACTCGTTGTGGCTGTCGGCGCACCTTACATCTCTCTTGCGGTGGCGCTCTCAGGCGTTGCGCTAGCGCTGCTGTCACGCCGCGTGATTCTGTCTGTCGTCGCCGTGTGCGTCGCCGTGGCAGCGTTGGCGATCCAAGTGCCGTGGTACTACATCGGAAACTCCCCCGTTGCGGATAGCCCGGCCGGTGTCAGGGTGCTGTCATCGAATCTGCGTTTGGGACAGGCAGATCCATCCTCATTTGTTGCGATTGCCAAGCAGAACGCCGACGTGATCACCGTGTCAGAGCTGACGCCGAAGGCGGTTGAGAACTTCGAAAGCGCCGGAATTGCTTCAGACTTCCCGCATACGGTGCTGGCCCCTCGGCCAGGCGCCGGCGGGATCGGACTCTACAGCCGGTTTCCCCTGATCGCTGTCCCGCCGGGAAAACCCCGGGATTACAGCATGGCAGCGGCGCGTGTGGATGTCCCCGGCGTTCGGTTCGATCCCCTGGTGGCCAGCGTGCACGTCACCTCTCCGGTCGCGTCCAAGAGAAACACCGTGGACCAGTGGCGTATTGGGGTAGGCGCGATGAAGACGGCGATGGGCGCCTTCGCCGTCGCGACTGACCCCGGGGCAGTCATCGTCGCCGGTGATTTCAACAGCACTCCGGACGAACGCCAGTTTCGCGACCTGATGACCAACGGCTACCGCGATGCCGTCGAACAAACCGGAGCCGGCTTCGCACCGACGTTCCCGTCCCGCACATGGCATCCTCCGCTGCTGACGATCGATCACGTGATCACCAGAAATGCTGCGGCAGAGTCGATCAAGACGGTGTTCATCCCCGGCTCCGACCACCGAGCACTGCTGGCAACCGTCAACGTGCCGCTGGATCCCACCGCCTCCTGAGACGACGAGACCCTCGATGCGACAAGCGCATCGAGGGTCTCGTGGGCAGATTGTGTTCTTACGCTTCTTCGGTGAAGTTGCGCGTGACGGCCGGGTCCACCGGGATGCCGGGGCCGGTGGTGGTTGAGACGGTGACCTTCTTCAGGTAGCGGCCCTTCGACGACGACGGCTTGGCCCGCAGGATCTCGTCCAGCGCGGCGCCGTAGTTCTCGGCCAGCTTCTTCTCGTCGAAGGAGGCTTTGCCGATGACGAAGTGCAGGTTGGCCTGCTTGTCGACGCGGAAGTTGATCTTGCCGCCCTTGATGTCCTGGACGGCCTTGGCCACGTCGGCGGTCACGGTGCCGGTCTTGGGGTTCGGCATCAGACCACGGGGGCCGAGCACGCGGGCGATGCGGCCCACTTTGGCCATCTGATCGGGGGTGGCGATCGCGGCGTCGAAGTCCAGGAAGCCGCCCTGGATCTTTTCGATCAGGTCGTCGCTGCCCACCACGTCGGCGCCGGCGGCAGTGGCCTGCTCGGCCTTGTCGCCCACGGCGAACACCGCGACGCGGGCGGTCTTGCCGGTGCCGTTGGGCAGGTTCACGGTGCCACGGACCATCTGATCGGCCTTGCGGGGATCCACACCGAGGCGGATCGCGACCTCGACGGTGGCGTCCTGCTTCTTCGACGAGGTTTCCTTGGCCAGCTTCGCGGCTTCCAGCGGGCTGTAGAGCTTGGTCTTGTCGACCTTCTCGGCCGCTTCGCGATATGCCTTGCTGTTCTTGCTCATTGATGTCTCCAGTTCAGAGTGTGTGGTTTGCGGGCCGATGCCAGCCCTCCCACAAATTGCGGGGTTACTACTGCGACGACTTACTCGACCGTATTTCTGGGCCGATCCGTTCTGCGAGTTTGTCGGCTGGGGCTCATTCTTCGCCCCGCCTCCTCACTCTTGAACTACTCGACCGTGATGCCCATGGAGCGGGCGGTGCCGGCGATGATCTTGGCGGCCTGGTCGATGTCGTTGGCGTTGAGATCTTCCTTCTTGGTCTCGGCGATCTCACGCACCTGATCCCAGGTGACCTTGGCGACCTTGGTCTTGTGCGGCTCGCCGGATCCCTTGGGCACGCCGGCAGCCTTGAGCAGCAGCTTGGCAGCGGGCGGGGTCTTCAGGGCGAACGTGAAGCTGCGGTCCTCGTAGACGGTGATCTCCACGGGGATGACGTTGCCGCGCTGCGACTCGGTCGCGGCGTTGTACGCCTTGCAGAACTCCATGATGTTGACGCCGTGCTGACCGAGCGCGGGACCCACAGGCGGGGCAGGGTTGGCCTGACCAGCCTGGATCTGGAGCTTGATCAGCCCGGTGACCTTCTTCTTCGGGGGCATGCTGGGTGTTCCTTTTCTTTCTTGTCTTTAGATCTTGGCGACCTGGGTGAAGGTCAGTTCCACGGGTGTCTCGCGGCCGAAGATGGACACCAGCACCTTGAGCTTCTGCTGCTCGGCGTTGACCTCGCTGATCGACGCGGGCAGCGTGGCGAACGGACCGTCCATGACGGTGACCGATTCGCCGACCTCGTAATCGACCTCGATGACCGGGCGCTCGAGCGTGGCCTCGGTGGAGGCCGCGGCGGCGGCACCGCTGGTGGCCTTGGCCGGCTTCTTCGGCTGGCCCTGCGGCAGCAGGAACTTCACCACGTCGTTGAGCGACAGGGCCGTCGGGCGTGACGTCGCGCCCACGAAGCCGGTGACACCCGGGGTGTTGCGCACCGCAGACCAGGAGTCGTCGGTCAGGTCCATCCGCACCAGGATGTAGCCGGGCAGCACCTTGCGGTTGACCTGCTTGCGCTGGCCGTTCTTGATCTCGGTGACCTCTTCGGTGGGCACCTCGACCTGGAAGATGTAGTCGCCGACGTCGAGGTTCTGCACGCGGGTTTCGAGGTTGGCTTTCACCTTGTTCTCGTAGCCTGCGTAAGAGTGGATGACGTACCAGTCACCGGGCTTGCTGCGCAGCTCCCTCTTCAGGGTGACGGCCGGATCTTCATCCTCGTCCACCTCGGGGGCCTCGACGGCGTCTGCCGCACCCTCGGGCGCGGCGTCCTCGGTGGCCTCGACCGCGCCGGCGGTGTCGTCGGCCGGCGTCGCCGAGTCAGCGGCGTCGGTGGTCGTCGACTCGCCCGACTCAGCTGCGGGCTGGTCGCCCTCGAAGCTAGTCACGGTTGTCAGTCCTCTCTTACAGTTCAGCAGTTCCGGTGACGGTGACCGTCATGGTGCAACTCCGCTAGCCGAATACCAGCGAAATCAGCTTGCCCAGACCCAGGTCCACCCCGCTGATCAGCGCCACCATGAAGGCCAGGAACACCAGCACCACGGAGGTGTAGGTGACCATCTGCTTGCGGTTCGGCCAGATGACCTTGCGCAGCTCCGCCACCACCTGCTTGAGGTAGGTGACGACAAAGAGGAACGGATTCCGGGACGGGCCGTCGGCCGCGTCCTTTTTCGTCTTCGCCTTGGGCGCCTTGCCGGATCCATTGGTGCTGGCGTCGGTGTCGACCTCGGTCGACGGCTCGGCGTCAGCGGTATCGCCGGCCAGCGCCCGCTGACGCGAACGCTTGCCGGTTGGACGCTGCGGGGTCACTGTGCCCGTCGCCACCGCTCGGCCGCCCTGGTCACCGGTGTTCTGGTCCGTGGTGCCGTCGGCTGCGTCGGCGTTGTCGCGCTCGTCGCTCACCGCATGCTCCTTCGTGGTCCCTGTCTGGGAGGGCCCTGGTTCCCGTGTCGAACAGCTCGGGTTCCAGTGTCCACCATCTCGATTATTCAGTTGAGCAGGGGCGACAGGACTTGAACCTGCAACCTGCGGTTTTGGAGACCGCTGCTCTGCCAGTTGAGCTACGCCCCTTCGCGGGTTGGATTCCAACCCTCAAAGGTGGGGCTCCACATAACTCGCGCGCTACCCGAGTCGGTCAAACCGCCGGACAGCGCGCTTGGTTACAGGAGATATCCCGAGGTCCGAGTGTACAACGGGGTAATGGCTATCTACTAATCCGCTACTCGGGTGACTTGACCAGTGGCGATGTCGAACTTGATCTTCGCGGACGCTTCACCCTGCTGGCCCATCAAGGTGGTGAAGGCTTCCAGGATCGTCTCGCCGTGTTCGTCGAACAGGGTGTTCCGGGTGACGACGATATCGGCGCCGAAACGCTCGGTCACCGAGATCACTTCCATCACGGGAAAGAGCTTGTCGCCCACTTTGATCGGCTTGTGGTACAGGAACTGCTGATCCACCTGGACGATCTGCATGGTCTCGAAGCCGGTGTCGACCTTGCGGAAGAAGTCCTGCTGCACCAGCAGCGCGACGGTCGAGACGAAGGTCAAGGGCGCCAGCAGGCTGTCATGGCCCAGCGCGGCGGCTGCATCCTCGTCATAGAACGCCGCATCGTCGTTTTTGACCGCCCGGGCGAACTCACGGACCTTCTCCCGGCCCACGACGAAGTGATCGTCGTACTTGTGGACCATCCCGAGGATGTCAGTTTTGATGGCCATCCGTTATGCCAGCTTCGCTTTCGCCACCGCGCGCCCGAAGATCTTCTTGCCACCGGTGGTCGCGGTGAGCGCGATGGTGACCAACTTGTCTTCGGGGTCGACGGACTTGACCCGGCCGCTGAACACCAGCTCGGCGCCCTTGCCGTCGTTGGGCACCGGCACCACTGCGGTGAAGCGCACGTTGTACTCGGTGACCGCGCCGGGGTCACCCACCCAGGAAGAGACGAACCCGCCACCGAGCCCCATGGTGAGCATGCCGTGCGCGATCGCCACGTCCAGACCCACCAGCTGCGCGATTTCGTCATCCCAGTGGATGGGGTTCAGATCGCCGGAGACGCCGGCGTAATTCACCAGGTCCTGCCGGGTCAGCGGAATGACCTTCTCCGGCAGCACGTCGCCGACCTTGACCGAACTGAACTCACGCAGAGCCATCGTTGAAGCCACTCTCTCCGTTTTCTTCGCTACGCCCCGCAAGGGTGGTGTAGGACTCCTGAACTAACTCGCCGTCCTGATTCGAGATCAGAACCTTGGTGACGATGATGTCGGTGCCGTGAGCCTGCCGAACCGAATGCACGTACACATCGCTGTAGAGCTTGTCGCCCACCTGGATCGGCTTCAGGAATTTGAACTCCTGGTCCACCTGGACGATCTGCCGATCGGAGATGCCGATCTCAGCATCCTTGAAGAAAGCCAACTGCGAGGTGTATCCGAAGACGGAGACGAAAGTCAGCGGCGCCACCAGGCTGCTGTACCCGAGCTCCGCGGCGGCACTCTCCTCGAAGAACAAGGGATCGTCGTTCTTCACTGCGACGGCGTACTCGCGAATCTTCTCGCGCTCCACCTCGTAATGGTCGGGGTAGCGGTAATGCATCCCGACCAGGTTTCCGGACAACGGCACGGGTTGAACCTACCTAGATCGACTCAACAACAGTTAACGGGCCGACCACCCGGTCGACCCGTTAGGGAATCAGCGCGATTCGCGGTGACCCTGATGCTTGCCACAGTTCGGGCAGAACTTCTTCAGCTCCAGCCGATCGGGGTCGTTGCGGCGGTTCTTCTTGGTGATGTAGTTGCGGTGCTTGCACACCTCGCACGCCAAAGTGATCTTCGGCCGAACGTCAGTACTCGAGGCCACGATTCGTCCTTTTCCAACACGTCTTGTCTGTCTTGTAGCGGTGGGGAGGCTCGATCTCCCGACCTCACGATTATGAGTCGTGCGCTCTAACCAGCTGAGCTACACCGCCCCGATAGGCACGGGCGGCGCCGCCGCCGCGCTACCGAGCCCCCTAACGGAATCGAACCGTTGACCTTTTCCTTACCATGGAAACGCTCTACCGACTGAGCTAAGGGGGCCTGCACCCTCTGCAGCAGCGCACGCTGTTGCTCGGGCCTTAAAGAGGGTACAGCCTGGGACATTTAGACGCCAAACCGCTGGTCAACACCAGCGGCTTGGCGGCAAATGACCATTCGGGCTTCGGTGGTGGGCTACCCCAGCAGCCAGTCATTGGGCGAGAACAGCTCGCAGTGCACCCGCTCGGTCGGCAGGCCCCGGTCCACCAGTTGGGGACGCACCGCCTGGACGAAGCCGTCCGCCCCGCACAGATAGACGTGCGCGTCCTCGGGCAGGTCGATTCCGTCGAGCACCATGCGGCCCGCGTGGACGTTGGGCTCCCCCGCGGTCACCCCGTCCTCGTACCAAACGTTGAGGGTGGCATTCGGCAGGGCGTCGACGAGCTCATGCTGCCTCTCCCGCAGCGGATGAGCGCCGTCGCCCCGGTCGGCGTGCAGCACCTGCACCCGCGTCTCGGGTTGTTCAGCGGCGAGGTACTCCAGCAGGCCGATCATCGGCGTCACGCCGATACCCGCCGAGATCAACACCAGCGGTACCCCCCGGCGAGGGGTGGGCAGGTCCCCGAACGGCACGGTGACATCCAGCAGGTCCCCGACACGCAGGTTGGCCTGGATCCACTCCGAGACCTCACCGGCCGGCTTGACCGCGAAGGTCAGTTCGCCGCCATCGGCGTTCACCAGGCTGTACTGGCGTAACTGCCGCGCACCGTCGGGCAGCGTGACGCCCACCGAGACATATTGCCCGGGAAGGGTTTTGAACTGGTCGGCGCCGGCGACGGTGACCAGTACCGCCCCGGAAGGGTCATCGACTCGCCCGGTCACCCGCATCCGCCGGTACACATCACCGGGCTGCACTCCCGCGGCGGCGTAGAGATCGCGTTCCAGGGCGATCAACGTGTCCGCCATGATCCAGAACACCCGATCCCAGGCCGCGGCCACCTCCGCGGTCACCGTGTCCGCGCCCAGCACCTCGACGATGGCGGCGAAGAGATGCTCGTGGACGATCGAGTACTGATCGGCGGTGATACCCAGCGACGCGTGCTTGTGCCCGATCCGGGACAGCAGATCGGCCGGATGCGGCAGGCTGGGATCCACCAGATGAGCGGCGAAGGTGGCGATCGATGCGGCCAGCGCCCGCTGCTGCGCACCCTGGGCCTGATTGCCGCGGTTGAACAGATTGCGCAACAACTCCGGGTGCGCCTCGAACATCCGGCGATAGAACTCTGTTGTGATCTCGTCGATGTGCGCACCCACCAACGGCAATGTGGCCGTGATGGTTTCGGCGTACTGCGGCTGGAGTTCCTCGCGGGTGGAGGCGGTCATCGTGGATTCCTTTCCATCGGGGTGAGGCTCAAGAGTTGGAGCGCTGGAGTGCGCACCAGGTCTGTGACGGTGTAGCGGTCGAGTTCGGCGTAGAAGGCGTTCTTGGCGTCGGCGAGCGCGCGGCGCAGCCGGCACCCGGCGATCAGCGGGCAGAGTGCGGCGCCCTCGCAGTCGATGACCTCGCGATCGCCTTCCAGCTCGCGCACCAGCCACCCGATGGACGCGGCCCGGCCGGCATCGGTGAGCGACAGACCGCCCACCCTCCCCCGCCGGGCGTGCACCAACCCCAGGTCCACCAGCCGGGAAACGGCTTTGGCGATGTGGTTCTCTGAAGCGCCGGCACCGGCGGCAATGTGGCGGGTGGTGACCCGCTGCTCGCTGGTCTCGCCCGCGGCCAGCAACATCATGGCCCGCAACCCCAGGTCGGTGAATCGGGTGAGTTGCATGCTGGCGACGCTACTAATTGCGCATCGTACATGCGACTTTTCAGGCTGTGCCGTTAAACACCCCATGACGTGCGGTTTTTAGACCTGCGATAACGAGTCGTAGAGAGCCTTCTACGCTGGCCGAATGGCTTCCAGCGCAGATGACCGCCTCTACTTTCGCCAGCTCCTCTCCGGGCGGGACTTCGCCGCCGGCGACATGATCGCCACCCAGATGCGCAACTTCTCCTATCTGATCGGCGACAAAGAGACCAAGGATTGCGTCGTCGTCGACCCGGCGTACGCCGCCAACGACCTGCTCGACATCCTCGAGGCGGACGGCATGACACTCTCGGGCGTGCTGGTGACCCATCACCACCCCGACCACGTCGGCGGAACGATGATGGGTTTCACGCTCAAAGGCCTGGCCGAACTCCTGGAACGGCAGAACACCCCGGTTCACGTCAACACCCATGAGGCGCAGTGGGTTTCACGCATCACCGAGATCCCGCTGGGCGACCTGACGGCCCACGAACACGGTGACAAGGTGCATGTGGGCGCCGTGGAGATCGAACTGCTGCACACCCCCGGCCACACCCCGGGCAGCCAGTGCTTCCTGCTCGATGGTCGCCTGGTCGCGGGCGACACCCTGTTCCTGGACGGGTGCGGACGTACCGACTTCCCGGGCGGCAACGTCGACGACATGTTCCGCAGCCTGCAGCAGCTGGCCACCCTCAGCGGCGACCCTGTGGTTTTCCCGGGCCACTGGTACTCGGACGAGCCCAGCGCGCCACTGGAAAGCGTCAAACGCAACAACTACGTCTATCGCGCCTCCAGCCTGGACCAGTGGCGCACCCTGATGGGCGGCTGACATTCCTTGACGTTTCGGAACGCTGTTACGTAACGTCGCTTCGAAACGTCATCGGCACTCGGAGGAGCAGTCATGAGCGGCGCGGTCATCTATCGGCACGACGAGTCCATCGCGGTCATCACCCTCGACGACGGCAAAGCCAACGTCCTCGGGTTGGGCATGCAGCAAGCCATCAACGACGCACTGGACAATGCCGAACGCGATGACGTCGGCGCGGTGGTGATCGCCGGAAACCAGAAGGTGTTCAGCGGCGGATTCGACCTGAAGGTCTTTCAGTCCGGGGATGTCGACGCATCCGTGGCCATGCTGCAGGGCGGCTTCGAGCTGTCGCACCGACTCCTGTCGTTTCCACGCCCGGTGGTGATGGCCTGCACCGGCCACGCCATCGCGATGGGCGCCTTCCTGCTGGCCAGCGGCGATCACCGCATCGCCGCCCCCGGGTACAACATCCAAGCCAACGAAGTTGCCATCGGCATGGTGCTGCCGTACGCCGCGCTGGAGGTGATGAAGCTGCGCCTGACGCGGGCCGCCTATCAGCAGTCGGTGGGCCTGGCGAAGGTGTATTTCGGCGAAGCAGCGCTGGCAGCGGGCTGGATCGATGAGATCGCACTGCCGGAGGCGGTCTTGGAGCGCGCCGAGGAATCCGCGCGCGAGTTCGCCAAACTGCACCGCGGCGCGCACGCGGCGTCGAAACTGCGGGCCCGCGCCGAGGCGCTTGAGGGGATCCGCGCGGGTATCGACAACATGAAGGCCGAGTTCGGAATCAAGTAGCCGTGCCGCGGGCCAAGCAACGGACCCCGGAGTTACGCGAGCGCGTGCTGTCGGTGGCCGTGGAGGTGCTGAGCAAAGACGGCGTCTCGGGGCTCACCACCCGCCGGGTCGCCGAACGCGCGGGCACGTCGGTGCCGGCGGTTTATGAACTGTTCACCGACAAGGCGGGTTTGGTCCGCGAGGTCTACTTCGAGGGGTTCCAGCGACTGGGACGGGCGATGGCCGCGGTCCCCGAGACCGCCGACCCGGTCGCCGATCTGAAACACCTCATCCCGGTGTTCCGCCGGTTCTGCCTGAACTACCCGGCACTGGCCCGGGTCATGTTCTCGCGCCCCTTCCAGGATTTCGACCCCGGACCCGCCGAGCTCGCCGCCTCACCCAGTGTGCGAGACATCCTGATCCGCAAGGTCCAACGGTGCGTCGACGCCGGGCGATTGCACGGCAGCCCGGTCGACATCGCCCACGTCCTGTTGGCGTTGGCGCAAGGACTGGCCGTACAAGAAGGCGGCCGCTGGCTGGGGGCGACCCAGGAGTCGGTGGACCGCCGTTGGACGGTCGGGGTGGCAAGCGTGCTGCGCGGCTTTGCTGATCACGAGATGTGACCCCAACCCAAGCCTTCGAGGATTCTTAAAGGTCTCCAAAGTTACAGCAGTTCAACGCTTTTCACACGGTACTCCGCGAACCACTCGGCAACGCCCGCCAACTGGAAGAATTCAACTGGTAACGTTCGCCCCTCCTGCGCGATAGAACGAGGGACCAGACGATGGTCCGATGTGACGAAGGGGTATCTGTCGATGACTGCACACATGGGGGGCTTCGTGCTCAACGCCAAGAAGCTTGTTGCACTTGGCATCGGATCGGCCGCGGTGGCCGCAGCGTTCCTGAGCGTGAGCGCCGCCACCGCCAGCGCCGAGGTCCGCGAGGTCGCCCCCCGCCCCAACGTCACCAGCCGCCAGGCCACCGTCATCGACCAGAACGCACTGCGCCGCACCGCACAGGGTGAGGCCCGGGGACAGTGGGAGAACCGTTCGGCAGACGGCGGCGGAGTCCGCGCCCAGGGCGAAGTCCGAGACAGCGTAAAGGCGGTGGTGGGCACCAGGTCCGCTCCGTTCGGCGTGCGCCAGAATGGCGAGTTCCGCCAGGGCGCACCTATCGGCAGCTGGTGACCAGCCGCCTCTGACTACGGTTTGACCGGGTGTCGACTCAGAATCGACACCCGGTTGAACGCGTTGATGGCGATGGCCACCCAGACCACCGCTGACACTTCCCCATCGGTCAAAACCGCACGGGCACGGCCATATTCACGTTCGGCAGTGTCATGATCGGGCAGCGTCGTGGTGATTTCGGCCAGCCGCAAAGCGGCCTGTTCCCGGGCGTCGAACAGTTCGGTGTCGCGCCACTGTGACACCGTGGCAAGCTGCCGGGAGCTCACACCGGCGGCCGCGGCCTTACGGACATGGACGTCCAGGCAGGTGGCGCAGCCGTTGATCTGCGACACCCGGACATTGATCAATTCCACGAGTGTGCGGGGTAGCCCGTTGTCTTTGGCTGCGGCGCTCACTGCCGTCGCGACCCCAACGGCTGCCCGGTAAGCATCCGGCGCCGCTTTGTCGATCAACACATGCTTGGTGTCCATCGCCCGCCTTCGAGTTGGCCCGCTCGCGCGCGGGTAGGGTCGACCTGTGGCGTCGATGGTAGCCAGCCCCCAGCGGGTGAACGTCCGATGAGCAATCTCGACACGGCTCCCGTCGAGGTGGATTGCACAGCCGGACCCAGCAGCGGGATCGAGATTCTCGAGCCGCGCGACGTGCCGCTGGGTGGCCCCCGCGCCATGCGGGTGCGCCGGACCTTGCCGCAGCGGCAGCGGTCGCTCATCGGCGCGTGGTGTTTCGCCGACCACTACGGACCCGACGATGTTCGCGGTGGCCCAGGCATGAACGTCCCGCCTCATCCCCACACCGGACTTCAAACCGTGAGCTGGCTGTTCGCCGGCGAAATCGAGCATCGGGACAGCAATGACGTCCACGCGATGGTGCATCCCGGTGAGCTGAATCTGATGACCGCCGGGGCCGGCATCTGCCATTCCGAGGTGTCTACCTCGGCCACCACGATCCTGCACGGGGTGCAGCTCTGGGTCGCGTTGCCGGATGGCGCTCGGGACACCCAGCGGCGCTTCGATCATTACGCGCCTGAGCCCGTGTCACGTGACGGCGCCACCTTGACGGTGTTCTTGGGCGAACTGGCGGGTCGACGCTCGCCGGTGTCCACTTTCACGCCCCTGCTCGGCGCACAGGTCGACCTGCCGGTGGGCGGCTCATTCACAGCTGAGATCGACCCGGCCTTCGAACATGGCCTGTTGCTCGACACGGGCAGCCTCGAGGCCGCCGGGCATCCGGTGGCCGTGGGCGAGATGGCATATCAAGGCACCGGTCACACGTCATTGGTGCTCACCAACATCGGGGACACCCCGGTGCGGGCGGTGCTCCTCGGAGGGGAGCCCTTCACCGAGGAACTGCTGATGTGGTGGAACTTCGTGGGTCGCAGTCACGACGAGATCGCCGCCTTCCGCGAGGAATGGCAAGCGCAGTCGGCACGTTTCGGGGTGGTACACGGCTACGCAGGCGAGCCGGAATGGCTGCCTGCTCCCCCGCTGCCCACCACACGGCTCAAACCTCGACAGCCGCCCCGCCGGAAGGAAAGCTGATGGCACTCACGGACAAGACTGGCGCGCCGCTGGACATCGCGAAAGCCGAGGACAGGTTCGCGGTGTCGGTGGAGGGAACGCCAGTCGGACTGGCGGCGTTCCGTGACCGCGACGGGCAGCGGGTTTTCTTCCACACCGAGGTGGACGACCAGTTCGGCGGTCGTGGTATCGCCACGGTATTGGTCCGTGAAGCGTTGGTCGCCACCCGGGCAGAAGGCCTGCGGATCGTCGCAGTGTGCCCGCTGGTGTCGGCCTACGTCAAAAAGCACCACGAGTTCGATGACATCGTGGACCGGCCGACGCGCGACATCATGCGCTGGCTGGAAAGTTAGCGCGCCGCTCGTCTCAAACGATCAGCGCTGCGAACACCGCCCCGGTGAGGATGGTGATGATGAGCGCCACGGTGGTCTCCCCGGCCAGCATCGCGACCACCACGGCCGTGATGGCTCCCAGAGCCAGAACGAAAAGCAGAGCGTGCAGAACGCTCTTGAGGGAAAGGTGACCTCCGCCGGCCGGTCGCAGTGCGGCGGGGGGATGCATCAGCGGACCTTGTGCACTGACCATGGCAAGCCCTCTTTCGTTGTGGCGAGAAACACAGTTTAGCGATTTATGTGACGAACGCCACAATATGTTGACGGCCTAAATGTGTTCGTGTCGGACCGACCGGCAAGTCGGTCATGTTCAGCCGCGCCGTTACAGATGCGGGCGCGGATGTTCAGCCATCCACCGACGCTCCACCCGTTTCACCCGCTGATGCTCGAGCGTGATCAGCAGCGCTCCGGCGGTGACCAGCGCCCCAGCCACCAGCCCAAGGATCAGCGGCCAGCCGTCGCGGCTGTACGCAGTGGCGGCGACAGTTCCGGCGATGGCGATGATTCCGAGCGCCAACAGAAACAACCCGGGCCACCACAGCGTGTCGATGAAGGATTCGCCAGCGTGTGGCTGGGTGGTCCGTGCGTGGTCGATCGGGTCGTGGAATGCGCCTTTCATTCCCATCTCCCTCCGCTAGAGATGCTTCGAGGCTACGCCTTTTGTGATGTGAATCACATAGAGCGGAGGCGCCTATAAGCGGTGTCAGTAGCTGGGCGCAGCAAGCAGCGATAGCCCGCTCCACGTAGGGTTGTTGCGTATGACGAGGTACGTGACGCGAGTGGTGCTTAGCCGCGCTGACGAGCCAACACGTCGAGATGTCAGCTCGGCTGCGGGTCGTGAACTTTTCTGCGTCTCGTGGACTCTCAGCAAATCCGGTTGCAGCGATCAGGACTTCACGCAGTCGCATCACACGCTCTGCTCGGCTCAGGCGCACGCCACCAAGCTGCTGCAGCGCCTACCGCTCGGCGCGTCGATCGGCGACGTCTACCGAGAGAGTCTCGAAGACGACGCGCCACCACGAGCGCGCACCGCGGCGGAACGCTGCGTGTGCGGTCATCCTTCTCATCCGAGCGGGTTCTGCTCGTGCGGCTGTTCGATCAGCGAGACCGACAACGGACGCGATGCAACTGCACGCACCACCACGCCTTCACGCTGACCGCTCTTGCATGCCCGAGGCCCGAAGCCGCCGTCATGCCCGCGCTGCTGCGTCCTGGTCACCGAGGTGCGGCTGGCGTCTCCGGCCCTTAACACCTGGCCCCGGAGGCGGCGGTTCGGACTCGATCCGGATACCGGATCGTTCACGGCCTCGCCATGCTGTACGCGCTGATCGTCAATGGCGTCAGCCGGACGCATGAAGAGTTGCGCTTGCCCATGCGTTCGTCGCGACAGCACAACCAAAGGCACCAGCGCCGACCGCCAACCCGACTTCGATCGAGCAGCAGTTCTACCTTGTGTGGCCCGCGTTGCTTCGTGCGCTAGGTCTGCTGGCAATCCACACGAGTCGGGGGCGGCAGTTACGGGTTACGGGCGGCGCCATCGCAGTGCCGACTGCCGCGTCATTGGCCTGGGTGATCTACGAGTCCGCCACCTCTCCGGCGTGGGCTTACTTCAGCACCTTCGCACGACTGTGGGGGTTCGGAGTCGGCGCACTTCTCGCCGTTGCGAGCGGATTGCTCGCACGTTTACCAAACTGCTCAAACCGCTACTGTCGTGGACGTGGCTGGGACTCATTGGCACGAGTGTTGTTCTCTCGCAGAACTTTCCACTGAAACACCTGGCTCCCTGTACGTTCCTGCCGGTGGCCGGAGCACGTTGGTAATCGCGGCCGGCACCGGGGGCGAGCCACAATCCCAAGGCTTCCTGCGCACCTGTGCCAGCACCTACATCGACAATCTCTCTGACTCGAGTACCTGGTGCACTGGCCGGCGATTGTGCTCATCGGATCGCTGCTGGCGATACACCACCTCATTTGAAACCCATTGCGCGAGGCCGATTCCAGCAAGATTCGCGAAACCCGTCGCGCGATCAGGGAGGGCGTTTACACCGTTGAGCGTTCAAGCAAGGTCGGGGTGGTGGCCGCCCTCGTGTTGTTGACAATCGGGCTGATCGCGTATGCCGCTCGGCCGGACGCATACGAACCGTCAACGCCGGCTCCGGTGGAGCAGGTCAACCCGCTGCTGTAGCCGGCTTGCCGCGGGGCGGAATACACAGTTTGCACCGCGAGTTGTGGCCAACGGATACAGACGGCGTATCTCCGGGTCTTCCGGTTGTTCCTGCTATGTCGCTGTGAGGATGCTGCATGCGCCGTGCCGGCTCCCACAGTGGTTGACAAGCTTGTTCACAGCACACACCACTGGTATTTGCAGCTACACGGTTGACAACCTCTGCTCATCGCAACGCTACGGCGTCGTAGCAGCTCTGCGAGGCATTGAGTCACTCGGCAACCGTTGAGTGGCAACACATTCGATGATCAGACCGGTCACCACGGGCTGCCTCGACCCACAGCAACAGGAACTCACATGAAGAAACATCTCACCATCGCTGCCGGCGCCGTTGCCCTGCTTCTCCCCGCAGCCATCGGACTCGCCGGGCCGGCGCAGGCAGCCCAAGCCTTCAAGATGCCGTCGATCGACGGCATGAACCTGCAGGAGGCCGAGGATGCGGTGTCCGCCGCAGCCAAGGGCCTACCCGTGGACATGCACTCGCACAACATCTCTGGCATGGCGCAGAAGCAACTCAGCCTCACCGACTGGCTGGTCTGCGATCAGGTGCCCTCTGCCGGAACGATGGTCAGCGCCTCAACCGACGTCGATTTCGGGGTCGTGCGCGAATTCGACGCGGCACGCAACACCCTGGACCCGATGGTGGCCGACGCCTGCAAGTAACCGTGAGCGACTGTGCCCGCGCCGGAACCTTTTGGCGCGGGCACAGTCGCGAGCAATGGCCCGATAGCGCTTTGCCATATTCACGCACGGCTGCGTACACGTAGCGGAGAAGTCGCCTCACTTGACCTCAGTAGCTAACTGCGACAACAACAATCGCAGAAACCAGAGCCGCTGCAGCGTTACCATAACGTGACCAGACTCCCGTTTAAGCTGGGCGCCACTGGCGTGTGCAGCTAAGCGGAGCTTCCTCTAATCCGATACGTTGGCCTCTCAATCACGAGAGGACCAGAGTGAGAACACGCACTGCAGCCGTCGTCAGCGCCCTCGCGATCGCACCCCTGTTGATCGCGAGCCCAGCCGCCGCGGAACCGGCGCCCACCGCGACGATCACCAGGACAGCCGCCCCGACCCCCACCTTCACCATGCCGTCGGTGACTGGCGTGACCCTCGCCAAGGCCCTGGACACCATCACCGCCATCTCGCCGACGACGCAGTTCCGCCTCAATGTCACCCAGATGGGCGGTGAGGCCACTCAGATTCAGAGCCCGGGTAGCTGGGTGGTCTGCCGCCAATCACCGGCAGACGGAGGCAGGCTCACCGCCCGAACGTCGATCACCCTTCGCGTGGAGCGTCCCTGGTACGGCTGCTGAGCTCTCCACTTCCAACGGCGAACTACGGCTTCATTGAGGGGCCTCATTGTGTTGTGTTACACCGAGGGCGAGTTCGAGGCTCCCCCGCAATAGGGACGTCGAGTCTATGACGACATCCGAACCAACGCGTTGGAACTTAATAACCATGACGGCACGACAGCCGTTCAGCAGCCGGGCGCGCCCTCAATGAGGTGCCGTAGACTCGCGCAGATTCTCAAAGGGGGCGTAAACGTGCGTACCGTGGCAATCGTTACGGCTCTGATCGCCATTTTGGCGGGATGCCAATTACACGAACCTCCGGAATATACGTCGCGATACACGTCACCCCCACCCCCGCCGCCACACACATACGTCGCCGTCATTGGGGATACGTATACGGCCGCCTCGGAGTTCGGGGGCCGGGGCCAGCGCGGCTGGCCGCTTATTGCCGCATCGCAGCTTCGACAACAGGGGCTCGATGTGAAGGTGACCAATGGATCCCAGGCAGGATCCGGTTACGCTGACCCCAATTTCAGGGGAGTCACATTCGCCAGCCAAGTCTCGCGGAGCGTCGGATCGGACACCAAACTCGTCGTTCTTTTTGGCGCTCGCAGCGACGACAAGGTTCCAGGCCCCGTCCTCATACCTGCGGTCCGTTCCACATTGGCTCAGGTCCGTGCGACCGCGCCGACCGCGCAACTGATAGTGGTAGGCCCGGCATGGGCTGACTCGACGCCGCCGCCTGGAATTCTTCACGCAAGAGACGTCCTCAGAAGCCAGGCTGCAACTGTTGGAGCTGTCTTCGTCGATCCAATAGCCGAAGGGTGGTTTGTGAACCAGCCGGGTTTGATATCCCCTGATGGCGCGCATCCCACCGACCAGGGACACGAATTCATCGCCAGCCGACTTACGCCCCTGATGGCGCAACAGATTTCGGCGCACAAGCCGTGAGCAGCTAGCTAGTCCTAGGTACAACCGGCCCGTGCGGCAATAACTACTGCCCGCACCTCATTGCTTTCTTTCAGAGCCGTTAGATTCGCCGCGACGACGATGATGAACGACTCATCGAATTAGTTCGACACACACGCACGCTCGCCTACCGCCCTGGAGGAGGTAGGTGCGTTAACTTGAACACAATGAGCTCGCTTAGCGTCTAGACCGTCCCGTGTCTGAGCGCATAGCGAAGCGTACGCTGCGATAAATAACCATCGGCAGATCGAGACCACAACGTTGAATCGCAAGGTATCCGACCGCATTGAGCACTCGCGCGTTTCGGTTCGCCATTCCATCAGGCGTAGATGAGCCTCTGCCATCGACGCTCGGAGTAGACGACTGGGTCGTCCTCCATCTTGTTCGCGCACTTGGAAGGTTCGTGCGACCTAGCGACGCCCAAAACGCAGTTATGTAACAGTGCGACCCGGCCCCCAAGGGCACCTACTCCGCCCACGCTCGTTCTGTAGTGACATTAAATGAGCAGACCCTCTTGACCAGCCACGCGGACGAGACTCGGCTGTCTGTGAGCCCCTGCAGTGCGTCTCTCGGAGCTATTAGACGGCACAGAGCGTCGAGCGCCGGGCTTGGCGGAATCTCGCCCAATAGTGGCACTGAGGCTCAAACACATCAGGCCCCTCTTTCGAGGGGCCTGAATACTGCATGGCAGGTACAGGATACGAACCTGTGTAGGCGTTAGCCGACGGATTTACAGTCCGAGATAGAGGTCGTGCGATAGTCCGGGCTCTCGCAGCGCTCAGCTCCCATTGGTCGAGCACAATGGCCAGCAGGGGTGCCTCAGCTCCGGTCCTATCCTGGCGTCCATGCTGACCTACGTGACTCGGATTGGGGTGACCCAGGTCGATGACTACGACCCGGCGGCGCACGACCTCACCACCGCGCCGGGCAGCCAGGTGCGGATCGTGGAGTGGACGAAGAGTGCCGGCCCGATGCGGGAGTTCAGGATGCCGCAGCCGTCAATAGCGGCGGCGCGGCGGCTGACGATGAACCTGCTGAAGATGCGGCCACCGGACAAGTCTGCAAATACTGCGCGGCCCGCGGCATAGAGCTTTGACTGAAGTGGGGGCCGTCGGGTCGTTTCGTCGCCGCTCCTCCTGGCATAGGTACTCTGCTGATTGCTGATACGTGTCGCCCACTCGGGCAAACAACGACGTCCACGGCCTCGGCGAATTCCTTAGGTCAACCAACAGCTGAGCAGCAGGTGAAGAGAGATGAGCACCTCCAGAAGAGCGATTCTTGGGGCTGCGGTCGCCGGCGCGGCGACCGTTGCACTCCCGCCCCCGGCACACGCAGCGGAAGATTGGAAGCTGCGCTGGTCACCCACCGCCGGTGAGGCCGGCATGGCGGGCTGGGAGCGGATCCTCGACGACTTTGCCAATTCCCACCCGGCCGGTGGGCCGCATATCTACACCGAGGGTGACAACTGGCGGTTCAACATGCACACCGTCGATCGTGACACCATGACGGACCGCCAGCGCCAAGAGGTACAGGGCTGCCGCACCGGCGATTCATCTCTAAATTGGTCGCGTGGCGAGACCTGGCGCATCACCTATTCGATGTATCTGCCCAGCTCACTCAAGGCGACCACCGGCTTTACCCACGTCATGCAGATGAAACAGAACTCCGGATTTCCGGTCGCCGTGCTCACCCTGCGTCGCGACAACGACGTCCCGACGATCGCGCTGCACTGCTACAGTGCCGACTCCACGATTGGGAGTACACCTCTGGAGCCGCTGTACGACAAATGGACCGATGTCGACTTCCGGATAAAGCTCGGCAACAAGAAGTCAGGCTCCATTCGCTTCATCCTCAACAGCGGTGGCACCCGCATCGACGCAGCGAGGAGCGGTATCGACACCTTGTTCCTGAACAGCCGGGTGTTCCCGAGGTGGGGTATCTACCGTTCTCTAGATGACACTTCCGGCTCGCTGCAGGACTGCTACATGCTCCTGACCAACCCCCGCGCATACCAGCTAGTCTGAAGGCGGTTCGAGCACGGCGCCGGTGACGGCTGCGTTGCCTTGGCCGCTTAAGTGGTCTAGATGACCTCGTGGCCGAGTTGGGGCTGCACGGCGGGCAGTGGACGGCCGACTTGGATCAGCCAGGACCCGCAGGTGTGGCGGAGGTCGTGGATGCGGGGTCTCTTGGTGAGTCCGGCGGCCTGGGCGCGGGCGACGGCGGGCGCCCAGACGTTGGGGTTGAAGGAGTCGGGCCTGGGTCGTCTCGGGTTATGCCGCCGGCGAATTGGCCTTGGCCACGGCCGGAGTTCCGAACACGATTCGGAATTCGCGAAAAGCTTTCGCCAGTACTATTGGTTTAGCTGCCGGTAGATGAGTGAGCACGAATCTGCCGCCATGTGGCATATATACCAGATGCAGCAATCAGGAGGCGTTGCCATTCGGTCTACTTATCAGCGCTTAAGTGAGGCGGTTTCCGCAAATTCAGAGCCAGCGCCCTCAATTTATCGGAGTCGTCGATTATATCGACTACCGAACCGAAACAATTCCTATTGGAAACGCTTACCGCAGCTTCACTCACAAGCGTAAGAGCTTCAAACATGAGCGGGAACTTTGGGCAATGACCGGTGTTCCTTACCTCAAACCCGGCGACGAGTTCGACAATCCGGATGACCGGAGCGAGGAACGCCAGAAGTGGGGATTCGAGTGGGCCGATGTGGGACCCGCTGTCATCCCAGCAGCGACGGACCTAGACAATTGGTCGAGGCAGTGAAAGTGGCCCCGGGTGCGCAAATCTGGTTTGGCGAACTGATTGGGCAAATCGTGGCCCGTTACGGTCGCACATGGCCGGTCCACCACTCCGACCTTGACTCCACGCCCATCTACTAGCCGCTCGCGCGAGTTTCGCGCGACCTGTGACATTCCGTGACAAGCCGAGTCCCCAGAACGCAGTCAGCCCCACTCGAAAGTGGGGCTGAGCTGCGTGGCAGGTACAGGATTCGAACCTGTGTAGGCGTTAGCCGACGGATTTACAGTCCGCTCCCATTGGCCGCTCGGGCAACCTGCCTGGCTTGCGCCGCTCCCGACCGGATGACCAGGCGGGTTTGGTGCGAGTAGCAGGGTACAACGAGGATGTAGGAAAGACGAAAACGGCCGGTTGTTGATGTAGCGGCGGCCACAGTGAGCAGAGGGGAACGTGTCCAATGGCGGATTCATCGTTTGACGTTGTGAGCAAGGTTGACCGGCAGGAAGTGGACAACGCGCTGAACCAGGCCGCCAAGGAGCTCTCCACCCGCTTCGACTTCCGCGGCACCGACACCACCATCGCCTGGAAGGGTGACGAGGCCATCGAACTGGTCAGCTCCACCGAGGAGCGGCTCAAGGCGGCCATCGACGTCTTCAAGGAGAAGCTGGTCCGCCGCGACATCTCCATGAAGGCCTTCGACGCCGGCGACCCGCAGCCCAGCGGCAAGACTTTCAAGGTCACCGGCACCCTCAAGCAGGGCATCAGCAGTGAAGAGGCCAAGAAGATCACCAAGATCATCCGCGACGAGGGCCCCAAGGGCGTCAAGGCGCAGATCCAGGGTGAGGAGATCCGCGTCAGCTCGAAAAAGCGCGACGATCTGCAGGCCGTCATCGCCCTGCTCAAAGGCGCCGACTTGGACGTCGCGCTGCAGTTCGTGAACTACCGCTAGACGTCCTATTTTCTGCGCTAGAAGCGCAGTTCGACGGGCCCGGGACGGTTGAGCACCCGGGCCCGGCACAGCAGCGCCACCACGGCGCTGATCACCGCGGCCACCAGGAACGCCGCCCGCACCGACACCAGATCGGCCGTCGACCCCAACAGCGCCGCCGCGATGGGCCGCGAACCGAGGAAACCGACCAGCCACAGAGACATGATGCGGCCGCGGTACTCATCGGGGGCGCGGGACTGCACCAGCGTGCTGAGCCCCGTCATCCCCCAGGAGAAGCCACCACCTGCCACGGCGAACGACGCCAGCACGGCGGCGGTCCATGGGCTCGCAGCGATACCGGCGGTGCCGGCCACCATGAGCCACAGGCCTACCGACGCGGTGACCCCGGGGCTCACCCGCTTGGACAGCAGCGCCTGTAGCACCAGGCCGATGGCCGCACCGATCCCGAACGCCGCCGACAGGTATCCCACCAGGCTGGCGCCGCCGCCGAGTTCCTCGGCCATCGACGGCGCCAGCGTCATCGACGGATCTGAGGCGAAGCCGACGATGCTGACACCGAGCAGCATCAGGAACAGCGGGCGGTCGGCCCAGACGTAGCGCAGCGCGGCGCTGACCCGGTAGTCGGTGTCGACCGCGTGCTTCTTGGCCCGCGGGAACTTCACCACCAGCAGCATCACGATGAACGCCAGGTGGGTGGCGGCACTGGCGGCGAACGCGGCCGTCGGCCCCAGATGCGCCAGCGCGAACGCCCCGAGCACCGGCCCGCCGATCCGGGCCAGCGTCAGCGGCACGGTGTTGAGGTTCATGCCGATGGACAGCTCCCCGGGCCGCAGCAGCGCCGGCACGATCGACTGCATGGCCGGCCCGCCCACCACGAAGCCGACGCCCACCACGGCCGAGGCCGCGATGATGGGCAAGGCGGCGGCAAGTCCCTGCGGGTTGTCGGCCAGCACTGACCACGCCGCCAACGACGCCGACCCCACCAGGCACACGATCCGGCCGATCATCACCTGCCGGATGGGGTCACCCCGGTCGGCCCACTTCCCCGCCAACGGGTTGAGCACGAGCTGCGGCACGAACATCGCCACCCCGAGCAGCCCCACCATGAGTGCGGACCCGGTGGCTTGGAACACCACGACGGCGGCCACCAGATTGTGGGTCCACACCCCGGCCGCGCTGACGAGCTTGCCCCAGAACAACGCACCGAACGCCGGATCCATCAGCAGCCGCCATGCGCTGCGGGGTTGTGCAGGTGCAGAAATCTCAGCGGTCACGTCCACACCTGCCTGAGACAACACACCCTTGTTGCATAGCACATGAATGTTTTCGGCAGGAAGTCGTTACCTCCGGACTCTGGCCCAACCAACCGGTGGATGCCTACCCTGAGGTGACCAGCACCACACCATCGGGGAAATACAGAGGTTCATCACGTGACCGCGACGCAGCTGAACTCAGCCAGGCAATCGGTGACCGAAGAAGTCGACGTCGTCATCATCGGCGCGGGGTTTTCCGGGATAGGCGCGGCCTACCGGATCGCCGAACGCAATCCGGACTTGAGTTACGTCGTGCTCGAGCGACGCGAGCAACTCGGCGGCACCTGGGATCTGTTCCGCTACCCAGGGGTCCGCAGCGACAGCAGCATCTTCACTCTGAGCTTCCCGTGGGAGCCATGGACGCGTCGCGAGGGCATGGCGGGCGGCGACCACATCCGCGACTACATGAACCACGCGGTGCGCAAGCACGGCATCGACCGGCACATCCGCTACCGCAGTCATGTACTGGCCGCCGACTGGGATTCGTCCACCGACACCTGGTCGGTGCGCACCGAGACCGAAGGCCAGCCGAAGACCTACCGCACCCGCTTCCTGTTCTTCGGCAGCGGCTACTACAACTACGACCAGGGTTACACCCCGGACTTCCCTGGTATCAACAACTTCGGCGGCCGCGTGGTGCATCCTCAGTTCTGGCCCGAGGATCTGGACTACGCGGGCAAGAAGATCGTGGTGATCGGCAGTGGGGCTACCGCCATCTCGTTGATCCCCGCGCTGACGGAGAAGGCCGCCAAAGTCACCATGCTGCAGCGCTCCCCCAGTTACGTGCTGAGCGGGTCCAGCGTCAACCCGGTCACCGATGCTGTACGAAAGCTGTTGCCGCGGCGTTACTCTCACAGCTTCGCCAAGTGGTACGCGGCCTTCTTCGAAGGACTGATCTGGTTCTGGGCACGCAAGTCGCCGAATTCGATGAAACGGTTCATCCGCCGCCAGGCACTGTCGCAGCTGCCCACGGACTATCCCATCGACGTGCATTTCAAGCCGCGCTACAACCCGTGGGATCAGCGACTCTGCGCGATACCCGACGGCGATCTCTACGAAGCCATCAGCGCCGGACGTGCCGACATCGTGACCGACCACATCGCCCACATCGACGCCACGGGCGTCACCTTGGAGTCCGGCGCGCACCTGGAGGCCGACATCATCGTCACGGCAACCGGCCTGCAGTTGCTGGCGCTCGGCGGGGTGGCCATCAGCATCGACGGAGAAAAATTCAATCCACAGGACCGTTTCGTGTACAAAGCCCACCTTCTGGAGGATGTCCCCAACTTGGCGTGGTGTGTCGGATACACCAATGCGTCCTGGACGTTGCGGGCCGACATGACCGCCCAGTCGGTGGCCAAACTGCTGGCCTACATGAACTCTCGCGGCTACACCCATGCCTATCCGCATCTCGGTGACGAACCGATGCAGGAGAAGCTGGCCTGGGATATCAAGGCCAACTACGTGTTGCGCAATCCCCACGCGCTGCCCAAGTCGGGCACCAAGCGTCCGTGGAATGTGCGGCAGAACTTCTTCGCCGACGCCATCGACCACCATTTCGACCGCATCGACGAGAGCATGGTGTTCGGTCGTTCCGCCGAGGTACGGCCCATCACGCCGTCGGTGAAGGCCCCCGCGATCGCCGGATAGTGCCTGGCGGTGGTTGCGGCGCCGGCCACCACGATGGGCACGGTGACAGCCAAGTATGTCGACCCCTCGACGACATCAGCTGGCACCGGCACCGGTCGGTGACCGTCGCCGCAACCACCGCGGCGGGAACGGTTCCCCGCGCGGGCAGGTGTTTCTGCCCGGCCGAGCAACCCGAGTTCGTCAGCGCCGACGTGACACGGTGAATGTCCGACATCGCAGGAGCGATGCCGGACGTGGCCGGTTGACCACCATGGCGAGCGTCGCCATCTGTCCGCATACTGCCACTCTCACCGAGCAACCCCCGCGATTGACTGAACCGGACATTACGCGACATCCAAAGCTTTTGCACAGTTTCAGCACGCGCATTCCAAGCACTGTCGATGCGAGCGAAAACCCCCGCCTGCGCTGCTGGTTTGCTGAAATCCCGTTGCGCAGACAAGGAGTTTTCGAATTCAAGTACCGCTCCTGGAACTCGACATGTGTTAGCTCCGGGCAACTTTCCGGCAAACATCGGACGACCGTCTCGCGATTGACGCACTACAAAACGTGTCGCGAGCCGGCGGCGTCCTCGCAATCCCTGACCTTTACGACGGCCGAAACCCATCCTGACGCCGTTGCAATAGCCGTGATCTGGCCGTAGCAAGACCTACCCGTTGCGCTACTTCAGGTTTGGCGACCTGCGCAGGCGGAAAACTCTCTGACATACCGGCTCGGGGCGGCCGTCAACCCGTAATGCCCGCGCAGCGTGGTGGCGGTGTACTCGGTCCGAAAACACCCGCGCCGCTGCAGGATTGGCAACGGGTCCCTTGAGCGCTGCGCGCAACGGAGTTACTGGTCGACAGCACCGGGGCCGTTGCGGGCGTGGCGGCTATCAACGCCCGGCCCGCCGAGAGTACCGCGTGCAGGGCCGAGGCTGTGGTGCGCTGCCGACCAGCGGCTGCGGCTTCCGACCGGAGGCCCTGGGGTTTGAAATGAACACCGGTGACGGCGCGCACAGCCCGCTGCCGCCCCCGAATCTCAGGCCCTGATCGCGCTCTGGGCTCAACGCCAGCCGGAAGGTGCTGCGATACCGCTCGTCGGGGCGTTGCACGTCAGAAGCAGCGATGCGATGAACGCCGTTCACGAACCCCGACGGGCGAGGGCGCCAGTCGCCTCCGAACTGAGCCCCAATACTCGAGCAACACCTCGACCATCGATCGACAGAAGGCTACGGCAATGACATTGGTCATAGCCCGATGGCGCACGCCATCACCACAATGCGATAGCTGACGCAGGTTGCAGTAATTTGCTGGACAAGGTAGCTGCAACGGTAGGTGCACTTGCAATGCGTAGACCCGGCCGCAGACCGGTTCGCCTAAGTAGTCGAAGAGCAGCGAGGTGGGCGCAATCGCTACAGAACGTTAAATCGCTGGTGCACATATGAATCGGCGCGGCAACCAAGTCGGCTTGGCATCCGGGACGGAGGACGATACCCTCCTAGCCAGCCAAAGGATTCAGAAATAACGGGTTGCGGTCCTGAAGCCCTACGATAGCCGCACTGGGTAGCGACAGACCCATCACAAGCATTACCCAACCCCATTTAGATCGCGGTCGCTCCATCAAGAGCGCTCGGTTCCTTGCGCTGCCCAATCGAGCCCAGGAGAAGCATGGCCGCCGAACAAAGTATGGATATGGGAAGCCAGCACGTGAGGACGCCGGACACTCCCCCCTCTCAGGCCAAGCCTGGAGCCACCCACGGCTTCGCGTGCTACGTCGCCCACGCTGGCGCGCTCGCCGTCGCGTTGGGCATAGGGTCCGCGCTAGCGCCAAGTGTGGCGGTAGCGCACGCATTGCCGCATGAAGCCCACTCTTCCTCTCCTGCAACCGAATCCGACAGTCAAGGTATGTCGTCGTCACCAAGATCCGGAGCAGATCGAGGCTCGGCTTCAGCTACAAGGGACGACGCTGACACTGGTTCCGATGCCGCCGACGACACCGCACCAGGCCCTAGCAGAACCGGCAAAGAGAACGATGCCGATGTCCTTGCCGCCGACGATCCTGGGCGTGATGAGGATTCTCCTGGACTCGGCCAGCGGTCGCATGATGACGAAGCCGAGGAATCGACCGCCGCTCCGGCAGAACCGTCGAAGAAGTCCCGAGGAAACCAACAGCCCGCCCCCGCCGGAGACCCTCTGGGCGATGACAGCAGGCAACTCCGGCTCGAGTCAACTCGCCGTCTTGGGCTGACCGTGACCAGAGACGGAGGCGACCCCGCCACTGCCAGTGAACCTGCCGCCGTTGACGACACGGATCGCGCCGAGCCTGCGCCACGACCTGCAACCATTGCTGTGAACGAGCAGTCGGATCCCGAATCATACAGGCGATCAAAGGTATTGGTCTCGCCAGCGAGACTGAGCTCTCTGACGCTACCGCCCGCCAACCCTGCCGCGCCAAACACGCCAGCCGCGCCAATGACGTTATGGACTCTGCTGGCGTCGACGGATAGGCAGCTTCGACAAACCTCCGACAATTCCGCCCCGACCATCGGCTACGACCCGTTGGGGAACAGCCTGGTCGACGGAATCGATTACACCACCGGCATTCTGGCGATCGATGACCACGAGAATGACCCACTCGAGTCGACAGTTACCAACCCGACGCACGGCCGGACCAAGCCCGCTACTCCCGCCGAGCCCGCTGTCACCCCCTCTGCCACCTCGGTTCTGGTCACCTGGACAAAGCAGAACGGTGGCAGTTCGGCGATCACGCGCTATTCCCTGCGGTACCGGTCTACTGGTGGCACTTGGATGATCGCACCGGACGCTGCTGCTACCGCCACGTCGGCGACGATCACGGGTCTTCTCCAGAACACCGGCTACGAGATCTCGATGCGAGCATCCAACGCAGTAGGTAACTCGGCTTGGTCGGCAGCGAGACTGACCAAGACCACCGGGGGCACGGCCACGATCGTCCCCAACCCGGCTCCCGAAACCCCTCCGATCGGTAACATTCTGTGGCAGGACAGGTTTGACGCTGCCCCGAACGGGCAGCTTACGAAAGCCTCCGGCGATGCGATGTTCGGTCGGACCGCGGCCGGGACCAGCGCCACCACCTACCGGTACGGAAGCATCCACATCGACCCGGAGGGCGGCAAGTTCCTTCGTCAATCCATCCCCGCAGGCACACTTGGCGGGTTTGTTGTCGCGCCCGTGCTCAGCCAACCCACCGATCACGCCATTCTCAACTACGACATCCGCTTTGACCAGAACTTCGACTGGCGCTGGGGAGGCAAGATGCCCGGATTGGTGGGCGTGGCTCCGGGACACGGAATCTACGAACCGACCTCTGGCAGCCCGAACCGGAATATCGGCTTCTCCACCCGACTCATGTGGCACGGCCGCGGCGACGACGGGACCCGCCCGTTTCAAGGCAGCCTCGGACCGATCAAAACAGGTACCGACAATGACCTCGTGACGTATATCTACGCCAAGAGCCCGTCGACGGGCTTCAACGGCTACGGCTGGCACACCAGCTTGGCCAGCGAAATGAAGCGCGGGCAGTGGCACCGCATCACCATGGAGGTCGACCTCAACACCGTCGGTAAGAGCGACGGCGTATTCAAGGTGTGGATCGACGACAGGCTTCGCTTCAGCGCCACCGACTGGCAGTACCGCGCCAGTCCCGACGTGGAAATTCAGGCGGTCCTCTACGACATCCACCGCGGCGGGGGGACCGTTCCCCCGAGCTGGGTCAGCTCGCGCAACAGCTATATCGACATCCGCAACATGGTGGTCAACGAACTGTGACTTCACCTGTGACCACCCGGTGCAGCGACTTTTCTCCTGGATTCCCAGCCGCGTTCCGCACGGACGTTTCGAGCAGGGCGAGTCGGAGTTCGTTCGATGTGCCACCGGCGCCGTTCTTGACCTGTTCGTCGATATCCGATGTGATTCACCGAAGTTCGGTGACCACGACGCATTCCGTCTAGGTGGGTTCAGGCACAGATCACCAAGGCTGACGTAGTGCTATCGGATCGATCACCCCACGACCCCACCGAAGATCTGGCGGTCGCGTATGACGACCGAGACCTGGACATCGAGTGGCTGCTGCCAGTTTCGGCGACCTCGGCCCCGAGTTGGACCCGGCTGCGTTCTCGACCCGACCAAGCCAAGGTGGTTACGCGCTGAAACAACAGCAAACAGTTCTGAACGATCGATCGCCTTGCCACCGGCGCCATGAAAGACTCCTAGCTACACCTGAACCCGCAAAGCGCCAACATTCTCTCCAAAAGGCTTCCGCATAACGATTTTTCAGGTAGTCGACAGTGGTGCGCAGCACAACGGCTTGCGCATAGACTGAGAAATTCGGCAATACCCCGGAGGATAGCGGAGAGTGCCGGAAGACACCGATGGGGAAGCCGTTATGCGGATATTGGTCACTGGTCACCAGGGGTATCTAGGCACCGTCATGGTGCCTCTCCTCATCGGGGCAGGGCACGACGTGGTCGGCCTGGACTCCGGGTACTTCGCCGACTGCGTACTGGGACCCGAACCGCAGGACCCGCCTGGATGGCAGCTGGATCTGCGCGATGTGAAACCGGAGCACCTGCGGGGCTTCGACGCGGTCGTTCACCTCGCCGCGTTGTCCAATGACCCGCTTGGTCGTCTGGCGCCCCAGATCGCCCACGACGTCAATCACCACGCATCGGTGTTGCTGGCTCGGTGCGCGAAGGATGCTGGTGTACAACGATTCCTGTACGCCTCCACTTGCTCGGTCTACGGCGCCTCTGGCGAGGGGCTGGTGAGCGAAGAGGCCGCACTCGCACCGTTGACCCCGTACGCCGAAAGTAAGGTCCGCGTAGAGAAAGACGTCGCCGACTTCGCCGACGGATCCTTCTCGCCGGTCTTCCTGCGTAACGCCACGGCTTTCGGATTCTCTCCACGCCTTCGTGCCGACATCGTGTTGAACAATCTTGTTGGCCATGCCGTGTTGACAGGCGAAGTGCGTGTGCTCTCCGACGGCACGCCGTGGCGTCCATTGGTTCACGCCCGGGACATCGCGAAGGCGTTCCTGATCGCACTGGAAGCACCAGTCGAAGCAACACACTGCCGCGCCTTCAACGTCGGAACCGAGGCCAACAATGTGAGCGTTGCCGAGATTGCACAATGTGTGGTTGATGTGGTGCCCGGCGCCAAGCTCTTGATCACCGGCGAGAATGGCGCCGACTTACGTTCGTACCGAGTCGACTTTTCTGCCTTCAGAAATGCGGTCGGGTATGAGGCCGACTGGTCCGTGGCAGACGGTGCCGCCGAGTTGTACAACGCCTACTTGTCGACAGGCTTGACCGCCGACGGGTTCGCCAACTCGTTCACCCGTCTGGCGCGACTCAACGCTCTGGTCGCAGCCGGAGTCGTCGATCAGTCGCTGCGTTGGGTGCGGAGCGATGCCCCAGCCCAGGTGTAGGGCGTGCGGCCATACCGAGCTGAGCCGGGTGCTCGATCTAGGCATGGTTCCAGTGGCCAAGCACTTCCCGTTGGCGCGTGAGCCAGTACGGGCGGACGAGGCGGCCTACCCCCTCGCGATGGATCTGTGCAGCAGCTGCGGCCTTGCCCAACTTGCCGGCGACGACACCGTTAGCGTCGAGCCGCGCGGAATAGAACCGCAAGCCTTACAAGACCAAGCCGCAGCTGCCATCTCCCTGGTCGAGGCGGCAGGCTGGCTCCGCGGTGACACCGTGCGCGAATTCGGCAGCCCTCATGGAGGAACCTGGATCCCGCTCCTGACCGCACGCGGCTTTGCCACCGCCACGGGCCAGACAACAACAGTCTTGGATTCGTTCGGCATCATGCACGCCCCGGATCAGCAAGAAGCGTTTCGTCTCCGGGCGCAATCCACTGCGCCTGATGGAGTGTTACTCCTGCTCTATCATTCCCTTGCCACCATCGTCAGCAAGGGACAGTGGAATTCTCTGCGAGACGGCCACTTTGCCTACTATTCACTGACCGCTCTGAGTCGACTGCTGAGCACAGTCGGCATGCAGATCGCCACTGCATGGGAGTTCGACCTCTACGGCGGAACAGTCCTGATCGCCGTAGTACACGGGGACGTCGAACCTGATGACACGGTGCGGCGCATCATGGTGTCCGAGCAGACACTGGGTATCACGGACAGTTCCGTCGTCGGCGGCCTCCAACGCAGCGCCGATCTTCACGTAGCATCGTTACGGGGCTGGCTGGACGCCGCAGCAGCCGCCGGACACGTGGTCTTCGCCTACGGCGCCGCCTCGCGTGCGGTGTCCTTGTTCAGCCGAGCGCAGCTCGACTCGCGGCTCGTCACAGCAGTGGCCGATGCGTCGCCTGCCAAACAAGGCAGACGGATGCCGGCCACAAATATCCCGATCGTGTCGCCGGAGGACTTGGTCGCCGCCAGACCAGATTTCGTCTATCTCACACTTCCCGATCTCCTCCCCGAAGTCAGTGCGCGGTACCCCGAGCTCGATGGCCGGTGGAAGCTCGACGATGGCTGAGCGGCTCCGCTTCATCACACCGATGCCACGACTCACCAGCGACGGCGAGGCGTGGGTTGCCGACCTGCGCCGCCTCGAAGATGCGGGGTTCGACACGGTCTGCATCTCGGAGCACTTCACTCAGGGGTGGCAATTATCCGCCCTTGCGGCAATGGCCTTCGCGGCCGCCAGCACATCGCGCATCCGCGTCCAGAGCCTCGTGCTGCAGAACGACATGCATCATCCGGCCCTGCTGGCCAAACAGATCGCGACAATCGACGTGCTCTCCGGCGGTCGAGTCGAGCTCGGGATCGGCGCGGGATGGAACCGGGATGACTATCTTTCAACCGGTCTGCCCTTCGATGACGGCCCCACGAGGGTCGCACGCTTGGCCGAGGCTCTCCACATCATCCGTGACTACTTCACCGGTGACCCAGTGCATTTCGCGGGTGACCACTACCGGATTGACCACATGGAAGCACTGCCGCGGTGCAGCCAACGTCCGAACCCGCCGATCCTCGTCGGCGCAGGTGGGCCCCGGATGCTGGAGCTTGCCGGCCGTATGGCCGATATCGTCGGGATACACGCCACGACGAGCCGCGGTCAGATCGACGCCACGTCAGTGCGGGACCTGACGGCCGTTTCGATCAAGGAGAAGATTTTGCGGGTTCACTCCGCCGCCGCGTCCGCTGGGAGGCCGTGCCCGACCATTCAGTTCACCTCCTACCACGTCCGGGTCACTGACGCTCTGGGCGGCGCCGACGGGCCTCGATCGTCATGGGACGCCAAGATCGAATCAGCTCAGGATTTCTTGAAGGGCTCACCCGCAGTTCTGGTGGGTTCCGCAGCGCAATGCGCGGACACACTGCTGGAGTGGCGCGCCCGATTCGGCATCACCTATTGGCATCTCGGCCAAGACGCTCTCGCGGCAACCCGCATCATCGAAGAAGTCCGCTCTCGCGAATAGAGCGGGTGAGGTCATCTCCGCGACCTTCGAGTACGCAACCGACGCGCACTGAGCCTGCAGGCAGCCGGCGTTGTTCTTCTCCGTAATTTCAGGGCGGGCCAGGTCAATTCCGGCGATTGGCCGCCTTGACGCTCCGTTTGAGCAGATCAGGCACGGGCGCGAAGGTGGTCACTACACCCAGAATGTCGGCGCCGACTTTGTGGAGGCTCTCAACAGCTGACTCGAGATCGTCAACGGTAACATCGCCATACCGGGCGACGATCACCACCGCGTCACTGTAAGTCGCAGCGATCGCCCCATCGGTGAACGCCAACAGAGCGGGGGTGTCGACGAGTACGAAGTCGTAGAGCTTACTGACTTGGAGGAAAATTTTCTCCGCGCTGTCGGAGCTGAGCAGCTCACTAGGACGCGACGACCGTAGACCCGCCGGGATGACAGCAAGACGCAGCGAACTCGGGATGACGACGATGTCGTCGAGCCCGCATGTCCCCGCGAGCGCGTCGGCCAGCCCCCGTTGCCCAGCCATACCAAGACGTTCCGTCAAATGGGCATCACGTAGATCCGCATCCACGATGGCGACCCGATGACCGGCATCCGAGAGCGCCACGGCCAGCCCGACGACCGTCGTCGTCTTGCCATCACCCAGGCCTGCGCTGGTAACCGTCACGATGCCCGATGGGCTGTCCTTGAGCGCGTATGAGAGATTGGTGCGGAGTTCTCTGAAGCCTTCCATCACGAAGGCGTCGCTGGTGACGACTTCGACCGGATCAGTTGAACGTTTCCGAGACTTCGGAACAGAACCAAGCGGGGGCCGACCGGTGATGGCAGCGAGCTCACCGGGCTCGCGCACGCTCCGATTGGTCCGCCGCCGGAGATTGGCCAGCACCAAACCGATCGCGAGCCCAGCCAGGGCGCCAAGTCCGGTGTTGCGAAACGTATTCGGTGCCACGGGAGCTTCTGGAGTAGTCGCCGGCTGGACGAGGGTCACCGTAGGCCTCGGTGTCGAAGGTGCCGTCTTGAGTTGCAACTCATCCACGAAATCAGCGAATTCGAACGCGGTGGCATTCGCGATCTCCCTGGCCATCGTGGGTGATGAGTCGGTGACTGTCAGGTTGATGAGAACCGTCTCCGGCTCGACGGTCGCCTCCACCTTCTCTGCCAGCTGAGCCGGTGGCAGGTCGAGACGAAGACTCTCCACCACTCGTTCGGTGACGGCTTGACTGGAAGCAAGCCGTACCAGCGAGAGGGCCATCTGCTGTGACGCCGAAGTCTCCTGATAGGAGGCGTTACTCACGGGAGCGCCACCGGTTGTGGAGACGAACATACCTGCGCGCGCCGTGTAAGTGGGTGTCGCAGTGGCGGATACGGCAAATCCCAGCAGAGCGCCCACCAACCCGCACGCGAGGCCCAGAACCCAATAATTGCCGCTTATAGGAGGTGGTAAAGATCGGTTTCTCACGTGGACCTCCCCATCAGATGGTTGTTTGACAATGCATGACCAGCGGCACATCGTGGACAACAGCGGATGTATACGGGGCGGATGTCCAGCTCCTGAACAGTCACCTCCTCGTCAGGGGCGATAGGCAGGCGTTCATCATGCAGGCCGACTCGGTATTCAACGCGCACCGTGCACCGCCTGAATGCACCAATCGGGTCCGCTGTCGAAGCGCACCAAGGTCAAGGTGCCGCCCACGGTGAGCTCTATCGGGGTCAGGGTGCCCTCGAAATCGATGTTCCCGCCAGACTCGAAGAACACCGACCCGCCAGAGGCCCTGAAGACCACCGTTTCGCCCGGCCATCGACTCGCGGTGACGGTCCGCACCGGGGTCGTAGATGCATTCAGCGACACCGTAGCTGCCGCTCCCACGCTGATCGCGGGAGCGGGATCGATCCGCCTCGTCAGATTTCGCGTGGTGATGGCTTGACCGCTCATAGTATTCGTCAACGACACGGTGCCACCGCTGTCGTCCGCCGAAGCCATCGACCCGAACCGGCCAAGAAAGACGTTCCCGGAACCGGACACCACCGAACCGTTCTCGGCCCGAATCGAGAAGGCGTCGCGGTCGCCCTGGGCTGAGTTCGCGAAGTGCCCGCGATCCACCCTGTTCAGTCCGGCGTTTGCAAACAGCAGGCCGTTGTCCAGGCCCTCGAAATGGCAGGTGTCAAAGGTGATCGACTCGGCGCCATCGACGTACACACCCAGCTGCGCCTGCTGGAAGGACACGCCCGCGAACAGATGGGTGTGCCCCGTCTTGTTGGACAGGTACTCCGACGAACCGTCGCTCGCCGGGTCATAGTGATCCAACTGCCGGCAGATCTTGGCATTGGTGCCGGGGTGCTCGCCCCGCGATCCGAACCCGTCGATCCTGCCGTTGAGCCACACCGTCTGATTCACCTGACCCGACATCAACAGACTAATCGAACGTTCGGAGTCATTCTTGCGCTCCAGGACCACATTGTCGAATGTCAAGAACTGCACGGGATCTCGGGCGTCCTGACCCCCACCTTGCAGCCACAGTTGCGCGCCTCCGAAGTTTCCCACCCGAAGGTTCCTGAAGTCGGAATGCCACAAACCCGATGCATCGTCACCAGCGGCGCGGCGGGCCTGGACGTGGATGCCGTGTTGTTCCTCGTTGTCAGCGGCCTCCAATCCGATTCCTTCGATGAGAACACTTCGGACGCGGCCGGAGTCGATGGTCAGCAGCGCGCCGTTTCTCGATCCCGGGACCGCGCGGATGACCGTGCTGTCCGGGCCCGCGCCGACCATCCTGGTTTGATCTCGAAGTATCAGACCGTCCGCCACATAGGACCCAGCCGGCAGGAACAGCGTCAACCCGTTGTCTCTGGCGAAGTCGATCGCATCCTGAAGGATTTTCGACTGATCCGCTCCGCCGGGTATGACACCGAAATCCTTCGCATTGGCCGCGATACCGGCCAGATCGGATACCACTTCCGGGGTGGCGCGGGGGGCCGGAGCCGCGCACGCCGCGCCGCCAAGCGCAGCCGAGGCAGTCACACCCGCCATCAGTACGCTTCGCCTCCCCACGGCACTGAACCTCTCAGACACGTCGTAATCGCTCTCCGGGCTTGAAAAGCCCTGTCTTCGGCACGGGTGCAGTTTTCAGCGACGGCAACTCCGAACTCCATGCCGGCCCATAGCAGGCCCCCAAGAGAACTGCGAGCCCGAGATAGGTCGCGGGGAAACCCAGGCCGCCCGTCGCCACCGTCCCGACGGCGAGGCAGATTGTTGTGACGAGCAGGACCTTGCGCTGAGTCAAAGCCAGCGCGGTGGCCGGCCAAATGTCCCGAGAGCCGGCACGCACCAGGAGATGACACATGAAGCCTGCGTACAGAACTACGCCCACGATCCCCGTCTTCATCAGGTAATAGGCGTACCCGTTGTGCAGGAAGGAGGCTTCGGTTCGACTGAAATTTGAGGTCGTCGACGCTGTTTCGAGGCCAAAAACCACCCGGCTCCCCCAGCCCTGGCCGACCCATTGCCCTAAGGCCGGCTGGGCGTCGAACTGCAGCATCGCTTGGTTCAGCTCGAAAGCACGGTAGTTGTCGGCGATCTGGGTCTGCGTCTCCAGCCTGGCACCGGACACCTCCGTCAGCGAATTGACCACCCGCGTGATGAAGAACTCGTCGAGGAACACATAGACCGCCTGCAGAAAGAACCGGATGAGAACGTACACAACCACCACCGCCGCCGCGGCCAGGGCTGCGCTGATCAGCAATCTGGGCAGGTTGGCGGCCAACCGGTTGGCCCGGTTGGCGATCAACCCGGCAGCTCCGAGGGCCAGAATGATCAACAGGAACATCAGCCCACGCGACAGGGTCATCAACATCGAGACCACCAGCACCACGGAACAACCGATTGTCAGACGTCTGTATGCCGGCTGCCCGATGTCACGAAGCAGTACCAGCGTCGCGCACAGCGCCGCAAACTGCGTCACCGAACCTCGGCCGGCTTCTAGGCGAAACAGGTACAGATTCGTCGCACCACTCGACAACACCTCGCCGAGCCGCGCCAGGTGCACCACGGAGATGAGCACGCCGGCGGCCACCACCGCGATCAGGAGCAGCCGAAGCGTGCTGCGGCTATACGCGAAGTAGTAGCCCACAGAGAAATACAGCAGGTACGACAGCGAGATACCCAGGTCTCGCTGGAGATCGATGTCCAGAACTGTCCGGCCCCCGACGTTGGCCACCACGGCGGAAAGCAGACCCAGAACCAGGATCCCCACCAACCACAGATCCGCGGTAGGGAACGTGGGTCTGGGAAGTTTCGTGCCGAGAACGGCCGCAATGGCGACAGTCGTCACCGCAACGGCGATGCCGATGATGGGCCCCAGATATTCGGCCACCACAAGCGAGACGAACACCGCCACCGCGAGCAGAGTCCAGCCCAGCGACAGCCGCTCGGTCACCGCCACATCACCGCCGCTGTGAAAGGCCATCAGCCCTGCCTGTTCACGACGACGGCGTCCAGCACGCGGTTGGCGACGGCCAGGTGCCCCCGGTTATTCGCGTGAAACGCATCCGACGGTCCGTTGAAGGTGGGAAGTCCTTCCGGGCCCTTCATTTCCGCGTTCTCCGAGATGTCACTGATGCTGCGGAACACACCGCCACGGGCCTCGCACAGATCCTTGATGATGGTGTCGAACCGCACGGCCACTTCTTCGGGCCGCCAGGCGCCGATACACAGCAGCGCGGCGTCTGGTGACGCGGCCTTGATCCGGTTCAGCAATTCGCCGTAGTCCTGCCGGAAGGCGCGGTGGCTCGTCTCCGTGGCGTCATTGGTACCCAGTTCGACGACATACAGATTCTGGTCTCGCGGGATGTCGCGGTTCTGCAGGGCGCGTTGTGCGGTGCCGCCGAGCGAATTGAGCGGATTGTCGGCCACGGGCCCACCTTTACGCCAGTTCTCCACTACCAACTGGTGGAATCCATCGGACGGGGTGGTGGCGTAGAGGCCGTGGTCGAGGGAGTCACCGACGAAGGTCACCAGCATCGGCTCACCCTCGGCCACCGTGACCTCGGCTTTGAAAGGGTTTGATGCCGTGGTCTCCGGGGACCCGAATATGTAGGCGATCACGGCGGTGCAGACGAGAAGGAACGCCAGCCCCACGACGAGCAGAGTGGCGGTGCGGTTCGAAGCGGGCGATCTCATGGCCGCTCCCGATGTCTGAGCACCTTCGCCGGAACTCCACCGATGATGCAATTTGGCGGAAAATCCCCTCTCACCACACTTCCCGCTGCAACTACCGAACCACTGCGGACATGCGCCCCCGCCAAGAAAGTCACGCGGGCACCGATCCATACGTCGTTCTCGACGACCACCTCGAGCTCGCGGGTACCTTGGCTCCGGATGGTGTGGTCCAGCGAATCCGTGATGTGTTCCTGCGAATGGAAGGTGACGTAGGGGCCGGCGATGACGTCACGTCCGATGGTGACGCCGCCGCTGCACCCGATGTGTGCGTAATCGCCGATACCGCTGTAGTCGCCGATTGTCAGCCCGACCCCTCGTTTCGAGAGCTGGCTGGTCGTTGTCACAATCGACCTTCTGCCAACTTTGGCGCCGCGGCCCAGGTTCACGCCGCGGGTACCGCTGGCATCGATGATGGACCCCGCACCCAGTGTGGCGAAGTGCCCGGCAACGAGGTTGCGCTTGCACATGATCTGGACATCTGGTCCGCGAAATACTTTGTGCCGCAGTGTTATCAGCCCCCGCAGCAAGTGCACTGCTCGAGTGAGATACTGGACGTAGAGGAAACTACGGGGAATCCCGGTGTCGACGGTGTAGTTCCGGCCGGAATCCTTGATCACACGATCCACCAAACTCAAGCCACCCGCTCCTTCACGCTTCGTCGTCGCGACCAGACAAGAAACCCAGCGTGGAGTACTGCGACCAACAGCCATGCCGATGCCGACGCGAGCGCAGCTCCGAGCGCTCCCAACGCATCGACGGTGAGGATCGACACCACGACAAGGACCACCGCCCCGAGGGTCGAATTGACCGTGGCCGCAAGATGGTGCCCACGCAGCACCAGCTGTGTGCCAACCACAGCTGCTGCACACATCCCCGAACTCGCCAGCGCCGCGAACGCCACCACGCCCGGGTCGAATCTGAAATCAGGCCATATCTTTCCGCCCAGCACGATCAGCAGTGTCGAGATGATCACGCTTCCCGCCACACCCATCCCGATGCTGCCGACTGTCAAAAGCCTGACGCGGCGCTGGGCGAACGCGTTGTGCGCGGCCTGTATCAGGGCGACGATCGGCAGATAAAGGTAGGTGATCCCGGTGAGCGGACGCACCACCGCCTGGTACTGGCCGGCCTCGTCGACTCCCGCCACGAACGAGAGAATGTAGGTGTCGGTCCACGTCAGAAGGAATCCACTCAAGGCCACCGTGAGCCCGGGCAGCCAGAACGCAGAGTTGCTGCGCAAGAACCTCCAGCTGAACCTCCTGGGGAGCCGCGGCCTGCTGCACAACAGCGACGTCAAGATCGCGCCGAGCATTGCCGCTACAGCTGTGTGCGCAAGACTGCCGACGATAGATCCCAGCTTGGGAGCATTCTGCCAACTGACGTTGTATCGGGTGGCCGCCTTCTCATCGCCGTTCTGTACCGCCGCCGACGCGTTCGCCCTGTCACCGATGAGCAACACAGCGCACAGGAAGGCCGCAGCCGCAATGTACCCGAAGGAAAAACCACTGAGCCCGATGACTACCGAGACAACGATACCGACAAGGCAGACAATCGATGCGATTGTTACCGCGTTCTCTCGCAACAACTCCCGCAGATCACCCGGTAGGTCTGAACGAAGCGATGCATTCAAGGACCCGAGGTCTGAGAATTGGAGCGCCGCTTGCAGAACCGACAGACCCAGAATCAGAATGCCGAATTGCCCGACCCCGAGGTTGTTCGGCAGGAAGTAGAACTGAGCCACGGCAAGGGCTCCGGTGAGCAGAACGACACCCACATACGCCGATGGCGACAACCTGCGGTCCCGGCCACCCGCCGTCGGCGGCCCGCCCTGCCGTCCCCCGTTCCGACTCCCCGGCCGGCCACTGTGCGAGGTGACCGCGGACTCGTCAGCGCCAGACTGCAAGCGCATTTTTCATCAGATGTCTCGCCCTGCGGTCCTGACGATCTCGGGCCAAACGAACCGAAGCCCGTACTGCGTTGCCCGAGGTGAACGTCATCCGCCACGCCAATCGCCCTGCCGCCGACGGATGGAACTGTCTTGTGTAGTAGTCGTAAAGGTTCTTACCCCACATCGTGCTGACATCGATCGACGGATCGTCACCGGAACTCACCGGCGCTGTGACCAACTCGGCTGCCATGGTCTCTTCGGGGGTGCCGGGCGACTCATCAACCGGCGGCGCCGAGGACGCGCCCACCTCGTGGTATGCGTGGGCCCCCGCCAACACCTTGATGCTGAGGCCCGCGTCGAGCACGCGTTGGCAGTATTCGGTGTCCTCGGCATAGAGGAACCAACGCTCGCTCAAAGCGCCGACTCGATCAATCGTCGACCGGGGAATGTACAAGCAGCATCCCGAAGTCCACTCGACGTATTGATCCTCGTGCGAGTGGTGGCTGAGGAAAAGGTGTCGGCCTCGTAGCCGGCGAACCTGCGGAAACGCCCTACTCAAACCGGAATAATGAGTGAACATGGGCCACAGCCGAGGTTGACGTCCGGCCGACATCACACTGATTTCCTCGCCACCGGTCACCAGCGGCGAGACCATACCCAGCGTTGGATCTTCGCTGATGGCCTGCCGCATCATGTCGATGGTGTCCAGATCAACTCTGGCATCGGGGTTCAGAAGCAGGATGTCGTCGTTCCCGGAACGCGCGATGACATCGTTGGCCGCGACCGCGAAGCCGGCGTCGTTGTCGGACATGATGACATCGTCGACATAACCGTCAGCAGCCAACTTTCTGAGGATCTGGGGAGTGTCGTCACGTGAGCCGTTGTCCCTGATCCTGATGGTGATATCGGCTGGCCGGTCGACGAACCACTTCACACAGTCAGCGATGTGGTTACGTGAGTTGAAGGTCACCATGGCGATGGTGAGCGGGTTCGGCGTCTGGGTCATATCTTGCTGACCTCAACGGATTCCACGGCTTTCACGATCTCGCGCTCATAACGATCCAATCCGAACTTCTCGTTGACATCACGCTGGCCGATCGATGCGAGCGCCGCCGATCGATCGGGATTCGATATTGCCCACAGGCAGCGCTGCGTGAGCGATTCCCGGCTTCCGGCACGGAAGGTGAGGCCGTTCTTCTCGTCATCCACGATCTCTGTGAGACCGTCCACATCGGCAACGATCGTCAACAGGCCGGCCGCCATGCACTCGGCGGCGACGGTACCGAAGGGTTCGGTACGGGACGGCACGATGGCGATGTCGGTTTCCCGCAGCACGGGCCGGATGTCTTCCTGGAACCCCAGGAAGACGACGCGGTCGTCGATGCCGAGGTCATATGCAGTTTTCCGTAATTCGGTCTCGAACCACTCGTTCCCGGGGAAGACATTGCCCGCAAGAGTGAGGTTTGCGTTGTACCCAGCGGACACGATGTCGGCTAGTGCGATGACGGCCAGATCCTGACCCTTACGCTCACTCAGGCGCCCCACCACGGTCAACCGCGTCGGGCCCCATGGGGCCGCATCACGCTCAGGCCGATCCACCCGATACTCCGACCAGTCTTTACCGTTGTAGATCACCGTCGCCCTTCGCTGCAACCGCGGAAAAACCGAGACGATCTCTCGCTTCGTCGATTCGCTGTTGCACACAATGAGATCTGCCCACAGAAGCGGGGCATAGAGGAGTCTGCGAACAAGCCGAGGCAACTGTGCTTCAGCCTCGCGCACATGCACGACCACCCGACGGCGCTGCAGCTTGGCTGTGACGATCCACCAGGGCTGGACGATGGTGTTCGCATATACCACGTCCGGGTCTGCGGAACGAAGGAATCGAGCACGGTGGCTTGAAGTTTCCAGTACGTTCCAGATCAGCTTCAAGGCCTGTAGCGGACTGAGCGCCGACTTTCTCAGCACGGGTACATCGGCGACCACGATGTCCACGCCGGTACCGGAGATCTTCGCTACGAGTGGGCCGTCCGTGGGCACCACGGTCGTCACCGTGTGTCCTTTTCTCACCAGCGCCTGCACGGTCAGCAACGCCATACGGTCGGCACCGTAGAGCTCGGCCGAGGGATGAGTGACGAGAATCCTCATATCGGTTGCTCTGTCCGCGTCAGCTTGCGACTGGACATCGATTCAAGTGTTGAGGAATACCTTTCACACACCAGGTCCCAGGTATAGGCATGCTGCTGTCGAACACGCACCGCGGCGCTGAGCCGGCTCTGCAGAGTCGTATCGCAGAGCACTTGGTCCATGGCGGTGGCGATAGCGCCGCCGCGAGGTTCGACGAAAAGCCCCGCATCACCGAGAACCTCGCGGTTGTACACCGTGTCGCGAGCCACGGTGGGAGCTCCGCAGGCCATGGCTTGGACGAGTGCTGGATTGGTGCCGCCCACGCTGTGACCGTGGAAATAAGCCCCTGCGTTCTGCCACAACCCGAACAACTTCGCGTCGTCGTTGAGGTGACCGAACCACTTTATCCGGTCATTGGAGTCGGCCAGCTCCTTCGCCTGAGCATCGATGGGACCGCCGTATCCGCTGGACCCGACAATCGCTACATCCCAACGCAGGCTGAGTCGTGTTGCTGCATTGAAGAATTCGGTGACAGTATTCTCGGGAACGAAGCGGGCGACCATGAGCGCATATTGTCGGCGAACCAGTTCATCGTCGAACGTCGTCATCAGGGGTTCCGATGCGCCGTAGGGAATGTAAACGCCCTCACGGCCGTACCGCTCCTGCCACCTTCGACCTATCTCCGCGGAGTCGTATACCAGTCTGTCAGCGTATTTCGCGGTCAACGCCGCCCCGGCCATGAAGGCACTCTTGGCCGCACGACCCCACTTGGCCCGTTCCCACTCGATTCCGTCCACGTTGATCAGCGTCGGGATCCCACACTGCTTGAGCAGCGGCAACCAGAATCCATTGGCGACGTTCATCACCAGTGCGACGTCGGGGCGGGTCTTGGACGCGTGCATTGATGACGTGAGCCCATAGGACAGCGTGCTCAACGATTTCGATTCGATACCGGGAGTCTGGACTCGACGGACTCGGGGATCGCAGGCCGCGTTCCGGTCATCGGCGCTGCCCGCCCGGCCGTACACCGTGACACCCCAACCCTGGTCCGCCAAATATGGTGCGAGACGCCTGACCAGCGTCTCGAATCCGCCGTAAAAACTCGGGTAGCCGCGGGTTCCGATGATGGCGACCGAGGGCCGCTTGGAGTCAGGCACCGTGCACCGCCAAGGTGGGGATCGGAACGACGAAGCTGCCGCCCCAGTCTTTGATGAACGACATGTCGGCCATGATCTCGTCACGAAGGTTCCACGGCAGGATGACGACGTAGTCCGGTCGCGCTTCCCGTAGGTAGTCCGGGTCGTAGATCGGTAGATGGGTTCCCGGAAGGAATCGACCCTGCTTATAGGGGTTACGGTCGACGGTGTAGGAAACCAGATCCGACCGGATACCGCAGTAGTTCAGCAGCGTGTTCCCTTTGGCCGGTGCGCCGTAGGCCGCCACCCTGGCTCCCCGCCGCTTGGCGTTGATCAGGAATTCCAGCAGATCGTGCTTGACCTGCTCAACCTGCTGCGAGTAGGCCAGGTGACCCCCAAGCGAGTTCAGCTGTGCGGTTGCCTCTTTGCGCTGCACGTCAGCCACGCGCTCTGACGTCGAGTAGTGGCTCGACTCGGTTCGGCATGCATACACCCGTAGGGAACCCCCGTGTGTGGACAGCTCTTCGACGTCAAACACTCGCAAGCCGTGCTTCTCCAACGCCGACGTGGCGGTCAGCAAGGAGAAGTAGGAGAAGTGTTCGTGATAGATCGTGTCGAACTGGTTGTTCTCGATCAGCTGGAGCAGATGCGGAAATTCCAGCGTTATCCGGCCGTCCGGCGCCAACACCATCGCCATCCCCGCCACGAAATCGTTGAGGTCCGGAACGTGAGCGAGGACGTTGTTGCCGATGAGTAGGTCAGCGCGGATTCCTCGAGCCAAGAAACCGGCGGCCAGATCAGTTCCGAAGAAACCGATTTCGGTAGGTACACCGTCCTCCAACGCCACGGCCGCGACGTTGGCGGCCGGCTCGACGCCCAGGGCCGGAATACCTGCAGCAATGAAGTTCTTCAGCAGATAGCCGTCATTGCTGGCGATCTCGATCACCTGATCCGTCCCAGTCATGTCGAAGCGCTCGATCGCGTTCTCCACGTACTGGCGAGCGTGCTCGAGCCACACTGCCGAATAGGATGAGAAGTACAGATAGTCACTGAAGATCTCCTCGGGCGACTGGTACACGACCAGCTGGACGAGGAGGCAGTTCGAGCACACATAGGCATGCAAGGGGTAGAACATCTCCGGGCCAAGCTGCGCGGAGGCCAAGTAGGAGTTCGCCATCGGCGACATACCGAGATCGCAGAATGACTGCTTGAGCTCCTGATCACACAACCTGCATTGCGCCATGGTCAACTCCAGACCTTCCACGGCGCCTTGCCGTCATCCCAGAGACCGTTGAGGACGATCTTGTCCCACATCGTGTCCATGCCGTACCAGTAACCGTGGTGCCGGTACGCAGCGAGTTGGTTCTCTAACGAGAGTCTTTCCAGTGGAGCCTGCTCGAACACCGTGAGGTAATCATCGATGTAGTCCAGAACTGACGGCTCAGCCACAAAGAAGCCGCCGTTGATCCAGCCACCGTCGTCTACCGGCTTTTCCTTGAAGGTCGCCAGATCGCCGTCAATGGCCAGACGTCCGTATCGGGACGGCGGCTGTACAGCTGTGACAGTCAGGAGCGAAGGCCGCATCTGATGGAACTTGATGACCTCCCGGACGTCGAGGTCCGTCACGCCGTCGCCGTAGGTGAAGCAGAACGTCTCGTCACCTATGTAGGGAGCCGCCTGCTGTAGGCGTCCCCCCGTCATGGTGTGGATACCGGTGTCCAGCAACGTGATCGACCACCGTTCCGACGTCGAGCGCAGTACCTCGACCGTGTTGGTGGCCAAATCGATCTTCACGCTGGAGGAATGCAGGAGGTAATTCGCGAAGTACTCTTTGATGGAGTAGCCCTTGTAGCCAAGTAGGACGATGAAGTCCGTGATGCCGGCACGCTCGTAGATCTTCATGATGTGCCAGAGGATCGGTTGGCCGCCGATCTCGACCATCGGCTTCGGCCGCGTCTCGGACTCTTCACTGATCCGGGTGCCGCGTCCACCTGCCAGAATCACAGCCTTCATGCTTGGTCCTTGATTGGTTGACGGAGGGATGGAGATTCGATGTTCTCTACAACGGCACCTCCGTCTCATCGAGAAGGCCGAGCAAATAGTCGCCGTATCCGGACTTATGTAAAGTTTCTGCCCGGCAACGCAATTCGTCATCGGTGATGAAGCCCCGCCGCCACGCGGCTTCTTCCGGAACGCCGATCTTGAGGCCTTGCCGCTGCTCGATGGTGCGGACATAGTTGCCGGCGTCGATCAACGAGTCGAAGGTGCCGGTGTCCAGCCACGCGGTGCCGCGGGGAAGCACCTCGACTGAGAGTTTGCCTTGCTCCAGGTAGAGACGGTTGATATCGGTGATCTCGTACTCGCCACGTTCTGAGAGCGGCAGGGACGCCGCAAGACCGACGACTTCGTTGTCGTAGAAGTACAAGCCCGGCACCGCGTAGTTGGACTTAGGCGACTTGGGCTTCTCTTCGATGGAGACCGCCGCGTGGTTGCTGTCGAATTCGACCACACCGTATGCCCGTGGGTCCGCGACCCAGTAGGCGAAGATGGTGCCACCTTGGCTGTAATTGAAGCGATTCAGCTGCGACCCGAGCATGGGTCCGTGGAATAGGTTGTCCCCCAGCACCAGTGCGACCGAGCCGTCCCCGATGTGCTCCTTGCCTATTACAAAAGCCTGGGCCAGGCCTTTGGGCGAGGGCTGCACCGCATAGGTGATAGAGATGCCGAACTGCGATCCGTCGCCCAGCAGACGGGCAAATGACGGGCAATCCTCCGGAGTGCTGATGACCAGGATGTCGCGGATTCCGGCAAGCATCAGAGTCGACAGCGGATAGTAGATCATCGGTTTGTCGTAGACGGGAAGCAGCTGTTTACTTGTGCCCGTCGTGATCGGATGAAGGCGCGTTCCGGCCCCTCCGGCAAGGATGATGCCTCTCGGCTTTTCTGGGATGCAGGTAGTCACAATCAGTACGCCCCTTTGCTCAGCAGGACTGCACGCAAGGTCTTGCCGATGATCACGAGGTCTCCCACCATCGACCAGTTGTCCACATAAGAGAGATCAAGGCGAACGGCGTCGTTCCAGGACAGATCAGACCGACCGCTGACTTGCCACAAGCCACTGACGCCGGGCTTCACCAAGAGCCTGCGCAGCACGTCGTAGTCGTAGGCCTCGACCTCGCGCCGTAGCGGAGGACGCGGACCCACAACGCTCATCTCGTTTCGCAGCACGTTGACGAACTGCGGTAACTCGTCGATGCTGAGCCGCCGCAGCACCCGACCCACTGACGTCACCCGGGGATCGTTTCGAATCTTGAACAACACGCCGTCAGATTCGTTGGCCATCATCAAGTTCGGCAGGTGGGCGTCCGCATCGACGACCATGGTGCGGAGCTTGAGCATCGCGAACGGTTCACCGTGTATCCCGATCCGCTCCGAGGAGTAGAACACCGGCCCCTTGCTGGTCAGCTTGATCGCGATCGCGGCGACCAACAGAACAGGTGAGACGGCGATGAGAGCCGTCAAAGCGAAGCAGAAGTCGAAGGCTCGCTTGGAGAAGCGCTTCGCACCCCGGTACTGCGGCTTCTCGATGTACAGCAAAGGCAGCGCCGATGAGGGTCGCATGACCAGGCGGGACAACGCGCAGTCCATCACCCCGGTCGAGACCACGAGGTCTACGCCCATCGGCTCGAGTTCCCAGATCAATTGCCGGATACCCCGGGCTCCAAAGTGTTCCGTGCCGGCGATTGCCACCGTGTCGGCGCCACAGGAGTTGATTGCCGCCAAGGCGTGCAACTCCCCGCCGACGATCGGCACTGACCTGCCGTCGAAATCGAGTTTTTCCCCGCGCGGCGGGCCGTATCCCGGAATGCTCGCTCCGACAACACGATATCCATCGACCGGGCTGCGGGAGAGTTCGGCGGCCAGAGCAGCTGCCGCCCTCCGGTCACCTACCACCAGAACCGAGGTTTGAGATTTGCCGCGTCTGCGCGTCCGGCCTACGTGGTGCCGCCATGCCACACGGCCGGTCAAGAGCAGCGCCATGCCGGACGGCAGCGCCACTGCAAGGTAACCGCGGGCAATGTCGAGCTTCAGCAAGAGCGTGATGATGGCGATCGCTCCGAAGGTCCACAACGACGCGGCAACCACCCGCCGATACTCTTCGATACCGGTACCGATGATCCTCGACGAACGTGTCCGAAAGGCCGAGAGGGCGACCAGCCACCCGAGTGCGAAGGCCGCCGAAAAAGCGGGCACATAGAACGGCGAGTAACCGGGGGGCGAGAGTGTCCAGCCGAAGCGCATGTATTGAGCGGCCACTATTGCTACGGACACCGCAACGACGTCGCTGACGACGAGATTCGTGGCATAGCGCCGTTGCCATCTCGTTCTGTTGACGACTTCGGCCGGTAGACCGTCGCCGCTCGCGATTCCGAAGGGGCGCCCACCGGCCGATTCGATGGGCCGACGGACGGCCCGCCACGGCGATGCCGTATCAGGTGTGGAGCCCACCTCGTCAGCGTCATGGTTCCGTATGTTTCCGGCGCGCCGGGCGCTTACGCAGGGCGTCAGCTGCGATGAATCCATAAAGGCCCCCATACCGCGCGGAAATCCAAACCCGAAGAATTCGCTAGATCGACAACAATGCGAATTCCCATCTCCGTGGCGCAAAAGCTATCACCAGCTTGCGAACTTCACAAGCGTGGCAAAAGGACCATCTTTTCCTGCACCAGCAACGCCCTAAAGGCGTGAGTCAGCGCCCGCGCGCCGAGGAAAATACTTTGCAATACTCGCTATACGTTGAGATCAGGGGAATTTTAGGCTTAGCTCAATACGCTAGCCCCGTGGCCGCCCTGTGTGCACGAGGACAGTAAAACGCTCCGTCGAAACGCGGCTCCAACACTTGCAGTTTCACCTGATTTCCATCAACGAAAACAGATTCATTCGTACGAAATGCGGAATTCGCCAAAAAAGACTGTTCACGATTTACTCGGCCAGCTATAAATCGTTCGATTGTGAACATATGCCGAGCACCGGCTCCGTGATTTGCTTAATACCGGCCCTTTGCGACTCACCAGCTACTGGCCAGCACTACAAACGCGCTTTGCCGGGGCAAATACAGGCCGTTACGGAACCGCAGGCGCCCAAGTCAGCGAACAGAAGATGCGCGTGCACGTCGCTGTAGATCACCTCGGCACCAGATCCAGCTGGGCTGGAGGTTCGTATACGCGCTCAGGACCTCACCTCCCGGCCGGATGGTTAGACGTTCCGTCTCGGGTGGCGCCAATCCGCCACCAGGCTCCTCGAGAGCACGTATCCCCGGGCGAGGACCGAGCTACTGGTGCGTCACCGTTCATACGTCACCAACCGGCTTCGCGGCCGCCATCACGCTCAGCACTGGTGTGCGCCGACAGCGAACCGGGCACGGCGTACGGGCTTCTCCTGCGCGAAGTTCGCCATCATGGTCGGTCAGGGAGATTCGTCATACGGACGACGTCGTGATGCCGGCTTGGTACTCACCCTGGGGCCCTAGACACTCGCCCCCCGACACGAAGGGGCCGCAGCCGCGAGCGATCCCGTGAAGACAGAGTCTTCAGAGCGAAAACTCTGAAAAAGACTGGGCTCAGGATGAATTCGTCATGGCGCAACGAGCCCTTCGCACCCGATCGACCATCACCCCCGGGCCGACACTGCTTGAGTTTTCCTCGAAGGTATCGATGTGTGCGCTTGTCGCCGAGCGCGGTAAGCCGCTGATCAGCTGAGGCCCCTCACGCCTTTGCCGACGCGAGTTCCGGTGGCGCGTCGACCAGACCGTGCAGCGGTCCCGCTGCCCGCGCGACGAGCGGGCTGACGACGGCGACCGCGGCCAGGCTCACCGATACCACCACGGCGCCGGCCAGCCCGAAGGCGTCGGTCGCGACACCCGCGATCGCGGTACCGAGTGCCCCGCCGACCAGCGCGCCACTGTTGAGCCAGCCGAACGCCTCGGTGGCCGACTGTTCCTCGATCTCCCGCGACACCATGAAATACAGCGCCGACAACGCCGGGGCGAAGCCGAGCCCCGAGAAGAACAGCGCCGCCAACTGCCACGCCAGCACCTCGGTGAGCCCGAACAGCGCCGTCCCGATGGCGACGATCAGCAGCGCGAAGACGAGACCGGCCAGGCCGAAGCGCCGGTGCCCGAAAACCAGCCCACCGATCAGGGATCCGACGCTGGCCACCGCGATGGCCACGCCGGCCATCACGCCGGTGCGGCCCAGCGCCGCCACGATGCCGACCTCCAGCGCCATGAACGACGCCACCAGCGCGAGGCTGGCCACCATAGCGAGGATGACGGCGCGGTTCTTGAGCACGCGGCCGAACGACGAGGTGTTGCGCGGGATCTCGGGCCGAAGACGCCTGGCGCTCAACAGGAACCAGCCGGTTCCGCCCACCGTGATGCCGGCGGACACCACCAGCGGCAACGCCGTCGACACCGCCGAGGCCAGGAACGTCGCCGCAACCGGGCCGATGACCCAGATGAGTTCCTGGGCCGTCGTGTCGAGGGCGAACAGCGCCCGCACCCCGTCGCGCGGCACCAGCTGCGGATACAGCGCGCGCACCACCGGCATCAGCGGGGGCACCGAGGCGCCGATGAGCAAGCCGAGGACCATCAGCACCGCCGGGGCGGAACCGGCGAACGCCAGCGCCAACATGGCGGCACCGTTGAGCAGCGCGGCCGCCGACAACGTCGGCACCATCCCCAGCCGCCCGGTGAGCCGGGCCGTCACCGGCATGGCGAGCGCCTCTCCGGCACTCATGCAGGCCACTACCACGCCCGCCGTGGCATAAGACCCCGTGCGCTCCTGGACGTGCAGCAGGATCGCCAGCGAGAGCATTCCGAGGGGCAGCCGCGCAAACAATTGCGACGCAGTGACATTCAGCACGCCGGGCACTTTGACCAACTCGACGTAGGTGCGCACCGCTCCTCCAGCCCTTCGCACGACTATACCGTCCAGACGGTACAGTAGCCGGTCGGCTCGCTTAAGCTCAAGGTCATGACCTCGGCACGCGACCGCATCCTCGATGCCTACGCGGACCTGTTGGCCGCCGAGGGCGAGCGCTACGCCACCCTTGAAGCGGTGGCCGCGAAGGCGGGGGTGTCCAAGGGCGGCCTGCTCTACCACTTTCCGTCCAAGGACCGGCTCGCCGGCGCACTGTGCGAGCGGTTGACCATCTTGGCCGCCGAGGACGCCACCGAGATGCGCAGCGCATCGGAGGGGCCGGCGCGCTACTACGTCCGCTCGTCGCACTATGTCGGCACGCCGCTGGACCGCACCATCGTGGCGGTCTCGCGGCTGCGGCAAGCCGGCGACGCCCAGGCTCGTTCGGTTCTGGACGCCGCCTCACGCGAGTGGCTGCAGATCCTGCACCAGGCGCTCGGTGACCTCGACACGGCCCGGGCCATCAAGCTGATGGGCGACGGCCTCTACTTCAACGCATTACACAGCGCGCTCGGCGGCCAGCCGCAGACGACCGCTGCCGATGACGGACTACTGGCCGTGGTCGATCAGATCGTCAAGAATGCGGCTACGAAGCCGACACGGCCCGATTAGCGCTGCCCACAACGGCTTCCAACAAGCCGGGCACCGCGGCGTCCACGTCCTCGGAACGCAACAGCTGGTAGGTCTGCCCGTCGGCGACCACCCGCTCGGTCAGGCCCGCTTCGCGCAGGATCTTGAAGTGATGGGTGGCCGTCGACTTGTTGATGCCGTCATAGAGCGTCTGGCACCGCAACGGCTCACCGGCGTTGCGCAGCCGCCGCACCATCTCCAGCCGCACGGGATCCTGCAGCGCCGCCAACACCTGGTGGACCGGCGCCACGGGACAACGCACCACCGTCTCCGCCATGGCTGTGCCCCTCGTCACGAGAAAATAGGTTTGATGATCATCAAACCAGGCGTAAGCTCAGCCGGGTTCGACAATCATCAAACTTACCCCAGGAGGGACGATGGCGCTCGCTTCGACCGACCCGATGCCCGGGACCGGAACTCAGCGATGGGCCTACCCCCTGCTGCTCGTACTCTGCGGTGTGGCGCTGGGCGTCTCGGGACTGCCCGCGCCGCTGTACGGGATCTACGAGTCGACCTGGCACCTCACCCCGTTGGCCACCACCATCGTGTTCGCGGTCTACGCGTTCGCCGCCCTGGCGGCCGTGCTGGTGTCCGGTCGGATCTCCGACGTGGTGGGCCGCAAACCGGTGCTGCTCGGTGCGCTCGTCGCACTGATCGTCGGCCTGGTGCTGTTCCTCATGGCCGAGGACATCGTCTTGCTGCTGATCGCCCGCGCCGTGCACGGTGCCGCCGTCGGGTCCATCGTGGTGGCCGCGGCCGCTGCCCTGCTGGACCTGCGTCCCCACCATGGGCTGCGGTCGGGCCAACTCAGCGGCGTCAGCTTCAACATCGGCATCGCGGTGGCCATCGTCGCCTCCTCGGTGCTCGCGCAGTACGCCCCGCATCCGCTGCGCACCCCGTACGCGGTGATCGCGGTGGTGTGCGCCATCGTCGGCGTCGGCGTGCTGGCACTGCGGGAAACCCACACCAGCCGCTCCTCCGGACCCATCCGGTTCTCCAAACCCGCTGTGCCGCAGGAGATCAAGCCGGACTTCTGGTTCGCCGCGCTGGGGGCCATGGCCTCGTGGTCGGTGCTGGGCGTGCTGTTATCGCTGTACCCGTCGCTGGCTGCGCACCAGACGCACATCGACAACCTGCTGTTCGCCGGCGGCGTCGTCGGAGTCACCGCGTTTTCCGCGGCGCTGGCCCAGATGGCGGCCACCAAGGTGCCGGCACACCGCGCCGCGATCATCGGCGACGTCGGCATGGCCGTCTCCTTGGTGGTGACGATCCCGGTTCTGAGCCTGCACTCCTGGCCGCTGGTGTTCGTCGCGGCCGCGCTGCTGGGCGCCACCTTCGGCCTCGGCTTCGGTGGATCGCTGCGGCACCTGTCCAAAGTGGTGCCGGCCGATCAACGCGGCGAAACCATGTCGGCGTTCTACCTGTGCGCCTACGCCGCCATGGCCATTCCGACCATTCTGGCCGGTTGGGCCGCCACCCACTGGAGCCTGGCCGCGGTGTTCCCGTGGTTCGCCGCCCTGGTGGCGCTGGCCTGCGTGGCCGCGGCCGGTATCGGGGCCAAGACCATGCGTTCTGCCTGACTGATCAGGACCAGCCTGGACCCGGGCGCCCAGTTCCCGCGGTCGTCACCAATTGATGACGACCGCGGGAAGGATATTGACTCAGGGACAGCTGTTCACCGAAACCCTGCGTGCGGCCCGCTTCTGGCGGCCGTCAACACTCGATGACGCCCGTAAGGGGAACGTTCAGCGGACTTCGTGGAACCGCGTGTCAGAGGTGGACGGCACACTTCCCGGAAACGTCAACATTTGATGACGACCACGGGAAAGAAGTTGGCTGCATGACGGACATGTCCGAGATAGCTCGGCGGGCCTTGGCCGAGCTCGAACTGGAGATAGAACGCGCCGGCCCGCCTGCACCGGTGGTCCCCGACCCGGTGGTCGCCGAATTGAGCACCGGCGCATGCTGGCGTGAACTCGGCGCCGCACGCGACGATCTCGCCCGCGCGAAAGAGCGGTACCACGCCGCAGTACTCAACGCCCGCGCGGCGGGTCTTTCGTGGGGCGAGATCGGTCACGTCCTGGGCGTGTCCAGACAACAGCTGCACCGCCGGTACAAACCACAGGAAAACTCTGAGCGCGCTGCGGGATGAACACCGATCAGCACGCACCTTCCCGAACCGCCCGTGAACTCCTGCGCTGCCCAATACCCTGATCGCCATGGCTCCAGCGCAACGTGAACCCAAGGTCGTCGTGCTCGGTGGTGGTTCCTGGGGAACCACCGTCGCATCCATCTGCGCGCGGCGCGGACCGACCTTGCAATGGGTGCGCGCCGAGGAGACCGCCGCCGACATCAACGACAACCACCGCAACTCGCGTTACCTCGGCAACGACGTCCTCCTGCCGGAGTCGCTGCGCGCCACCACCGATTTCTCCGAAGCCGCCAACTGCGCCGACGTCATCGTCATGGGCGTGCCCTCGCACGGATTCCGCGGGGTGCTCACCGAACTCGCGCGGGAGCTACGGCCGTGGGTGCCGGTGGTGTCGCTGGTGAAAGGCCTGGAGCAGGGCACCAATCTGCGGATGAGCCAGATCGTCGACGAGGTGCTGCCCGGACATCCCGCCGGCATCCTGGCCGGACCAAACATCGCCCGTGAGGTCGCCGACGGTTATGCCGCCGCGGCTGTGCTGGCCATGCCCGACCAGCATCTGGCCGCCAACCTGGCAGACCTGTTCCGCACCAAGCGTTTTCGTACCTACACAACCGATGACGTCTGCGGTGTCGAGATGGCGGGTGCGTTGAAGAACGTCTACGCGATCGCCGTCGGCATGGGCTACTCACTGGGCATCGGCGAGAACACCCGCGCCATGGTGATGGCCCGGGCCGTCGCCGAGATGTCCAAACTGGGTGTGGCATTGGGCGGGCAGCGCGACACGTTCGCCGGCCTGGCCGGGATGGGCGACCTGATCGTCACCTGCACCTCGCAGCGCAGCCGCAACCGGCACGTCGGTGAACAGCTGGGCTCGGGCAAGCCGATCGACGAGATCATCGCCGCGATGAATCAGGTGGCCGAGGGCGTCAAAGCCTCCAGCGTCGTCATGGAATTCGCCGACAAGCACGGCATCGCCATGCCGATCGCCCGCGAGGTCGACGCCGTGATCAACCACGGCTCCTCGGTAGAACAGGCCTATCGCGGGCTCATCGCCGAGAAGCCGGGCCACGAGGTGCACGGCACCGGCTTCTGATACGTCCGCGGGAACGACGCGGCGGTCAGCGCGTCCGCTCGCCGACGGTGACGGTCACGGTCTGTTGATCGCTGCCCCGTACCACGGTGACCGGAACCTGTTGACCGACGCGCGTACTGCGCAGGATCCTGAGCAGGTCCTCGACATCCTGCACGGGTTCGCCGGCAAGATCGACGATGACGTCACCCGGGCGCAGACTCGCCGCCGCCGCGGGTGAACCGGGATCCACCGCGGTGACCAGCGCGCCGCGGTCGGACTCCACGCCCAGCGACCGTTGGATCGCCGGCGTCAACTGCCCCAGCGACACCCCCAAGAACGGGTGCGCGGCGCGCCCGGAGTCCAGAAGCTGCGCCGTGATGTCCAGCACGGTGCTGGTCGGGATCGCGAAACCCAAAGACACCGCACCGATTTCAGGCGGAATGTAGGCCTCATTGATGCCGACGACACGCCCCTCGGCATCCAGCAGCGCCCCGCCGGAGTTCCCGGGCGAAATCGGGGCGTCCGTCTGAATCAGGTCGACCAGTGAGGACGACTGCGCGGCCGAACCCGGGATGTCGCGGTGCAACCCCGAGATGACTCCCGCGGTGACCGAATTCTGGAAACCGAGCGGACTACCGATGGCGATCGCGTACTCACCGGGCCGCGGCAACTCCGAGCGGTACTCCGGGACCGGCAACCCGGCGCGCTCACTGCGCACCACCGCGAGATCGGTCACCTCATCGGACGCCAGCACCGTACCGCCGGATTCCTCTCCGTCGGCAAACTCCAACACCACTTCCCGGGCCGACCCCACGACGTGAGCGTTGGTGACGATGACATCAGGCTGCAACACCACGCCGCTGCCCACGCCGTCGGGGATCCGGACGGTCACCACGCTGGGTGCGAGGCGTTCAACCACGTCGGCGAATCCAGCGCCAGGTGCCGGAACCGGCGACGCGGGTGCGGGTGCGGAAGCTGCAGCGCTGGTGGTGGTCTGCGTCTCGGGTGGCGATTGGGTGCCTGCACAGCCGGTCAGCACCGCGACCGACACACCGACAACTGCAGCCTCCCGAACGCGAACCACCTCTACCTCCTGTGATCGGTACCTCAAGCGTAGGTACACATCGGCCGCTAGTGGAACGCGACAGCAGAAACACTTCGGTGTTGACTGTGCGGGTGACAGTCGTAGTCGTAGGCAATCCCAAGCCCAACTCACGCACCCGTGCCGCCGCTGAACTGGTGGCCCAGAAGCTCAGCGGTTCCGCACCCGAGCACGTCATCGACGTCGTGGACCTCGGCGCCGGCCTGCTCGGCTGGGGTGACCCGAAGGTCGCCGAGGCCAAGGAGATCGTGAAAGCCGCCAGCTCGCTGGTGGTCGCGTCACCGACCTTCAAGGCGACGTACACCGGCCTGTTGAAACTGTTCCTCGACCAGTTCGGCGCCGGCGAGTTGGGGCAGATCACTACGTTCCCGCTGATGCTCGGTGGCTCGTATGCCCACGCGTTGGCGCCGGAGCTGACACTGCGCCCGGTGCTCGTCGAGATCGGCGCCAGCTGCCCGGCGCCCAGCCTCTACCTGTTGGACTCCGACTACGAGAACTCGGCCGACCTGGAGAAGTGGTTGCCGATCGCGAAGCGATTCGTGCCGGCGTCATAAACCCGCGCTGCGACCACGCATCCCGCACCCGCCGGATGATCTCGTCCTCTGCAGTTGTCCGCAACCACCCGAACGTTGAGCCAGCCCACCCTGGCGATGCACTCACTTCGTTGAGGTCGCGGGTGTAGAGCGAGACACTCAGTTCATGTAGGGGTTGGTGCCCTCAGGGCGATCCAGCAGCGGGTTCACCGCGCCGAAATTCCAGCTCGCGGTCGGCCCCAGCACGAAGCCGGTCTGATCGAAGCTGTTGGTGCAGATGGCCGCACCGGCGCCGTCGACGCCGCAGCTGATGGTGCCGTAGCTGATCCGGGTGTTGGCCGGCAGCGGGTTGGCGGGCTTGTCGGAGACGAACAGCGGCCGCGGCGAGCTCGAGAAGCCGGGCATGCCGGTGGCCCCGCCGGTGATGAGGTTGGCTCCGTTGGGCGCTCCGGGGATGGGGCCGTTGCAGCCGTAGGCGGTGCTGCGGCTCACGACGCAGGTGAGCCCTTGCGGAGTGGTGAACGCGTAGAGCCCGGGCTGCACCTCGTAGTCAGCCGGGGCCGCCATGGCGTAGCCGTTGATGTTCGGCGGCGGGGGCGGAGGCGGCGGCGCGGGTTCGGCCGCGGCGGTTCCCGCGGCGCAGGTCAGCGCCGCGCCCGCAGCGGCTACCGCGATCGAAACTCTGCTCAGCACATTGCTCACACTAGAGGTTCGCTCCGGGCCGTGCTCGGTGTTACTCCAGCACGAGAATTCGCCGCAGTTACCCGCGCGGCGCGGAGTTAACCGGAGACACCTGAGATGCACCCTGAGACATACTTAGGAAATCGCCAGATCCGCACCGAGGCGACAATCGCCGCGCACACGTCAATAACCCGGAAGACCCGCAGCTGAGCGGGCATCTCGAATACTTCCCAGCAACGGGTAAGTGGGCTTACACTGCTTAGCGAATTATCAGGATCACGCGGGGAGGCGGTGACGTGGCAGGGGATTTGCGGTCGTCCATTCTGACGACAGCGGCAGTTGCCGCGAGCGTCGCTGGACTCACCGTGATCCAGCCCCTGACGGCGGCCCCGCCGCTGCTGCTCGCCGCACTCCTGATGGACGGCGGCTCCGGCGACATCGACGGCGTGGGCGGTATCGCCGACGCCATCCAGGGCAGGCTGCTGCCCTCAGACGGCCGTGGCGTCATGATCAACTTCCTGACCGGACCGTTCGGCATGTGGAATGCGCTCGACGAATCCGAGGGCTCCTACGGCACCGTGCCTTCGAGCGCGCTGGGTGTCGCCAGTTCGCTGCCGTTCCTCAACCAGCAGGGCTGGACCGTGACGCCCCCCTCGCTGCCCCCACTCACCCCGAGCCTGGCGCCCGCGGTTCCGCCCGCCCAGGTGGTGCCCGCGCCGGTGGTCACCTTCGATGTGCCGTCACTGCAGATCGGCGAATCGATCGTCACCCCGCCGCCCCAACCCGTCCCCGCTCCGGGACCCGGCGATGTCGTCACTTCGTACAAGTTCGGCCTGGGCGCGTACGCGCCGGTGACGCTGCTGAACCCCATCACCCTGACGAACACGGTGGCCGAGTACCTGAATCGGGCGCTGTCGCCGGTCCGGGTCAACCCCGATGGCACGGTGACGTGCCGGGCCGGTCTGTCCTGCGATGACCTGGGCGTCACGACGGAGCGGGTGGGCGACGTCCTCTACGTCACCTTCAAGAACCCCGACGGCAGCCTGGTGAAGGCGAAGGTCGAGACCCGCAACGGCGTCACCTACGTGACCTACGAGGACAACGGTGCACTGCCGCTGGTCCGGCCGCTGCGCGACTATTTCGGGCTGTTCGGCAACGAGCTCGCCGACATCATCGAACCGGCGCTGACGGCGCTGGTCTACTGGGGTTACCGCGACGCCACCGACGGCACCAGCAACAACCTGCTGCCGACACCGGCCGAGACCATCAAGGCGGTCCTCGACTTCCTGGTCGGCGTCAAGGAAGGCATCGAGTCACTGTTCGTGCCGCACTCGCCGGCCGCCGACACCACCCTGGCCCGAGCCGAGGACGCCGAGACCGACGAGCCCGTCGCCGACGAGGACGACACCCCCTCCAGCGAGCCGGAACCGTCCACACCAGCCGAACCCTCAGAAGACCCGCAGGCCGAAGTGCCCCCGCCCGCCGAGGAAACCCCGGCCGAGGAAACACCCGCCGAAGAAGACCAGCAGCCCGTCGCTGAAGAGCCGGCGGATGACGATGCCACCGAGGAAACCCCGGACGGCGACGAGCCGGCCGAGGACACCCCCGCTACCGGCCCCAAGGACGACCAGTCCGACGACGCCGACGACAAAGACCGGGACCGCTACAACCAGCACCGCGACCGGGACAAGGACAAAGACGCGGGCAACGGCAAGGACACGGACAACGCCAAAGGCGACACGCCCTCCGCCGACACGTCGTCCTCGTCGGAGGGCTGACGCCGGATCAGTAGTGCCCCGGGCCCCGGCCGGCCATGTCCTCGAGCCGGCGGATCCGGTCGGCGATCGGCGGGTGGGTCGAGAACAGCTTGCCGATCTTCTCGCCCGCGCGGAACGGGCTGGCGATCATCAGGTGCGCCTGGTCGGCGAGCTTCGGATCCGGCGGCAGCGGCGCCTGCTCCACTCCCCCGGAGATCTTGCGCAGCGCCGAGGCCAGCGCCAGCGGATCACCCGTCAACTCGGCACCGGACTGGTCGGCCTGGTACTCCCGCGAACGCGACACCGCCATGCGCACCACTGTGGCGGCGATGGGACCCAGCAGCTGGATCAGCAGGATCACAAAGAAGTTGCCGCCGTTGCCTTCCCGGTTGTTGCCGCCGAACATGCCCGCGATCCACGCGATGTTGGCCAGCGCGGTGATCACCGACGCCATGGCGCCTGCGACACACGAGATCAGGATGTCGCGGTTGTAGACGTGCGACAGTTCGTGACCCAGCACGGCGCGCAGCTCACGCTCGTTGAGGATCTGCAGGATGCCGGTGGTGCAGCACACCGCGGCGTTACGCGGGTTGCGCCCGGTGGCAAAAGCGTTGGGATTGGCGGTATCCGAGATGTACAGCCGCGGCATCGGCTGGTGCGCGGCGGTGGCGAGTTCGCGGACGATCTTGTACATCACCGGCGCCTGGATTTCGGTGACCGGCTGCGCATGCATGGCGCGCAGCGCCAGCTTGTCGCTGTTGAAGTAGGTGTAGGCGTTCATGCCGAGGGCGAACACCAGCGCACCCCAGATCCACACCGTGTTGCCGGTGGCGCCTGCGAACAGGAACCCGACGAAACCGATCAGCGCGGTGAACCCGATCAAGAGCAGAAACGTCTTGATCCGGTTGCCGGTCGGGTGCCAGGTCATCAGCGTCCTCCTGCAGGAAATTGCGACTGTGTCAGCTGATTTAACGACACACGTGGCAATTTGGGTTCCCTGGAGTCAGCCGTGTCTGTTGACGGTGTATTCGACCAGCGATTCCAGCGCGCGGCGACCCGGAAGATCCGGCAGTCCGGCGAGCTCCTGACGGGCCTGTTCGGCGTAGCCGCGCACCATCTTCTTGGCCTCGACGATGCCCTGCGAGGCGCGCAGCAGCTGCAGGGCCTCCGCCACCGCGGCGTCGTCATCGATGGGGTTGGCCAGCAGTTCCCGCAGCCGATCCGCGTCCGGCCCGGTTTCGCGCAGCGCGTACAGCACCGGCAGGGTGTGCACACCTTCGCGAAGATCGGTGCCCGGCACCTTGCCCGACTCCTCGGGGTCGCTGTCGATGTCGATGATGTCGTCGGAGATCTGGAACGCGGTGCCGACGATGCCGCCGAGGCGGAACAGCCGCTCGATCTGGTCATTGTCGGAGCCGGAGAACGTCGCACCGAACCGGCCGGACGCGGCGATCAGGCAGGCGGTCTTCTCGTAGACCACCTTGAGATAGTGGTCGATCGGGTCGACGCCCTCGGTGGCCCCGCGGGTTTCCCGCATCTGGCCCGTCACCAGTTGAGCGAACGTATCGGCGATCACCAGCACCGCGTCCGGGCCCAGCCGGGACACCAGCCGGGAGGCCGTCGCGAACAGGTAGTCGCCGGCCAGAATGGCGATGTTGTTGCTCCACCGGGCGTTGGCGCTGGAGGCGCCGCGGCGCACCTGCGCCTCGTCCATCACATCGTCGTGGTACAGCGTGGCAAGGTGCACCATCTCGATGACGGCGCCGGCGATGACCACGTCGTCGTTGGTGGGGTCAGGCCCCAGTGACGCCGACAGCACGGTGAACAGCGGGCGGAACCGCTTGCCGCCGGCCAGGAACAGGTGGTGTACCGCCTCGGACATCAGCTCGTCGGCTTTGCCCAGCTCAGTCGCCATCAGCTGTTCGATCCGCGACACTCCCGAGCGGACGCTCTCGGCCAACTCGGCGTCGCCGAAATCAACTCCCGCCACCACACTCGCCGGTGTCCTCACGGGTCCAACATACTGGGCACCATGCAACCCTTCCCCGCCAGCGCCGCCGATGTGGTGGTCGTCGGCGCCGGACCGGCCGGCTCGGCCGCCGCGGCGTGGGCCGCCAGAGCCGGGCGCGACGTGCTCGTGATCGACGCCGCGACCTTCCCCCGCGACAAGGCCTGCGGTGACGGGTTGACCCCGCGGGCGGTCCTGGAGCTGGAACAGCTGGGCCTGGGTCCGTGGCTCGACGAGCACATCCGGCACGCCGGGCTGCGGATGTCCGGGTTCGGTTCGGCGGTCGAGGTGCGCTGGCCCGGGCCGTCGTTCCCGGCCACCGGATCAGCGGTGCCGCGCACCGAACTCGACGACCGGGTGCGCGCGGTCGCGGAGTCCTCGGGAGCGCGCATGTTGCTGGGCGCCAAAGTGGTTGATGCCGACCGAGATTCGTCCGGCCGCGTGACGTCGGTGGTGCTGGGCGACGGGCAGCGGGTGGCGTGCCGGGAGCTGATCGTCGCCGACGGCGCCCGCTCCACGCTGGGCCGGGTGCTGGGTAGGCAGTGGCACCAGGAGACGGTGTACGGGGTGGCCGGCCGCGCGTACCTGGCCTCCCCGCGCGCCGACGAGCCGTGGATCTCCTCGGATCTCGAGTTGCGTTCGATCGACGGCACCGTGCTGCCCGGGTACGGCTGGATCTTCCCGCTGGGCAACGGCGAGGTGAACATCGGTGTCGGCGCGCTGGCCACGGTGAAACGGCCCGCCGAGATCGCCCTGAAGCCGTTGATCAAGCACTACACCTCACTCAAGCGCGACGAGTGGGGCTTCGACGGCGAGCCGCGGGCGGTGTCGTCGGCGCTGCTGCCCATGGGCGGGGCCGTCTCCGGGGTGGCCGGGCCCAACTGGATGCTGATCGGCGATGCCGCGGCGTGTGTGAACCCGCTCAACGGTGAAGGCATCGACTACGGCATGGAGACCGGCCGCCTGGCCGCAGAGTTGCTGGGCACCGGCGATCTGTCGCACGTGTGGCCGCTGGTGCTGCAGGAGCACTACGCCCGCGGCTTCTCCGTCGCCCGGCGATTGGCGCTGCTGCTGACCATCCCGAAGTTCCTCCCGCTGACCGGCCCGCTGGCGATGCGCTCGAGTGTGCTGATGGGAATCGCGGTGCGGGTGATGGGCAACCTGGTGACCGACGAGGACGCCGACTGGGTGGCGCGGCTGTGGCGGGCCGCCGGCGCCGGCTCGCGACGGCTGGACCGCCGCAAACCCTTCACCTGACCTCCGCGAGCGCGCGTGTCTGTACAGCTGCGCGCGGCGTGTCCCGTACAACGACGCGCGCTCGGGCTACTGGGGCGTCGTGAGGTAGTGGTCCACCTCGGCACCGCGCGGGCAGGTCTGGCCGCCGACATGGCGGGTGGACATCGCTGCCGCGACCGTCGCACGCCGCGCGGCCTCCACCACAGCCACACCCGCGGCGATGCCCGCTGCCAGCACACCACAGAACGAGTCCCCGGCGCCGGTGGTATCGACGGCGCGGACCTGCGGACAGGCGATGGCGGTGTAGCTGCCGTCGGCATCACGGACAGCGCACCCGGCACTTCCGAGCGTGGTGATGACGGTCCGGACCGGGAGTTTCGCCATCGCCGATGCGACGTCTCCGTCGACAATCGGTACGTACCAATTCAGTTCGCTCTCGTTCAGCACGAGTAGATCGATGGACGCCCAGAGGTGATCCGGTAGCGGCGCGGCGGGCGCGGCATTCAGGATGACGACGCCCGGCCACCGCAGCGCCGTCTCGACCACGGTTTCGGTGGGAATCTCGAGCTGCATCAGCACCACATCACCGGGGCGGGCAGCACCGACCACCGGAGCGGTGCTGCCATTGGCTCCGGCCGAGACGACGATGCAGTTCTCACCGGACCCGTCACGGAGCACGATGGCACTTCCGGTGGCCTGTCTGCCTACGCCCAGACCCGCACTGTCGATCCCCTCGGCGGCCAGGACGTCGCGCACGATCGCGCCCCCGGCGTCTGCACCCACCGTACCGACGAATGCCGTCGAAACACCCTGTCGCGCAGCAGCAACCGCTTGGTTGAGGCCTTTGCCGCCTACCGCGGACCGGGGATCACCGCCCGCTACCGTCTCACCGGGGGTGGGTGGCCGGCGTACTTCGACGATGCGGTCGACGTTCGCACTGCCGACCACCGTCACCGAACCCGTCATCGAATGCCGCTCGACGCACTCGGATCGGTGGACTGACGCACCACCAGCCGCGAACCGAGCGAGGCACGGATGGTCTGTGCGGTGGCCTTGCCGTCGATGGCCTGCGCCAGCAGTCGAACTCCTTCGGCGGCGATATCGGCCAGCGGCTGGGTGATGGTGGTCAACGGCGGCGTGCTCAACGCCGCGAACGGAATGTCGTCGAATCCCGTCACCACCACCTCATCCGGAACCGGCACACCGGCCTCACGGCATGCCTGCAGGACACCGAGGGCAATCAGGTCGTTGCCACAGACGATCGCATCGGGACGGCGACCGGAATCCAGGATCTGGGCGCCCGCCTTCTGGCCCCACTCGACGGAGTACTCACCGAGCAGTACCGACGCCATGTCGATGTTGAGCCCTTGCGCCCGTGCATGTTTGAGCAGTCCCGCCTGCCGCAACTCCGTGGACGAATCGGTGGGCGTTGCGCTGACGAACGCCACGCGCGAGACTCCGAGCTCGGCGAGGTGCGCCACGATCAACGATTCGGCGAAGTCGTCGTCGATGCCCACCCAGTCGGTGTCGGTATCGCGTGCTCGCCGGTCGATCTGCACGACGGGAACCCGTGAGGCCGCCGCCCGCACCGCGGGCCCGCTGTCGATCTCGTTGGTGGGGCTGATGATAACCCCGTCGACGCGCCGGTTGATCAGCGACGCAAGGCGTTCGGCCTCGATCCGTGAATCGGACTGCGCGTCACACAGCAACATCTGCCAGCCGCGTTCGGCCAGCACCCGGTCGACGTTCTTGACCAGGGCGGTGAAGAACGGATTGGCGATATCGGGGACGACCATTCCGATGGTGTCGGTGCGGCTGCGCCGCAGTGAACTGGCGATGCCGTTGCTGGAGTAGCCGAGTTCTGCCACCGCGTCATCGATGCGACGCGCCAGTTCCGGGGACACCGTCCGCGTCCCCGACAGCGCGCGCGACACCGTCGCCGTCGACACCCCGGCACGCTCGGCGACCTGTCTGATTGTCGGACGCACGCTCCCCCTCTCACCGTTGATGCCCAAGTTTCTAACACGGCACCCCTCCGCAGGCAATCGTTTACATCCTGGAAACGCCTGGGTCTTGACCCGGCCATCCACCGAGTGCTTTTGTGTGTTGCACCAGCTTTGTAATCGATTACACCAATCGAGGAGACGCATGACACGCACCTTCCGCTCCCGTCTGGCAGCCATGCTGATGATCACCGCAACCACGGCCGGGCTGGTCGCCTGCGGCAGCGATACCGACCAACCGACGGCTGACGGGATGACGCCGGTGAACATGGTCATGGAATGGCCTGTCGCAGACGCTTTCTGGACGCCCTTCGTCGTCGCCAAGGACAAGGGCTACTTCTCCGACGCCGGCATCGACCTCACCATCACGCCGCCTCCCACCGTCGCCGACACCATGAAGTTCCTCGGAACCGCAGAGGCCGACATGGCGTTCACCACCACCCTCGACGTGCTGTTCGCCAAGGATCAAGACGCACCGGTGATCGCCACCGGCGCCTACGGAGACCAGAACAACTGGGGTTTGATCGCCCGCGAGCCGTTCGAACTCGCCAGCATCAAAGGCAAGACCGTCGGCATCTACAACGACGCCTGGTCAAAAGCTCAGCTGACCATGATGCTGAACTCCGTCGGCCTGCAACTGTCCGACGTGCAACTGGTCACCGCCGCGGACAACACCGTGCCGCTGCTTCTGGAGAACCGGGTCGACGTGATCACCGGTGTCACCAACGCGGAGTCCGCCGACGTCCGGGTCAACGGCGGCTTCGACCCGTTCTTCATGCCCGCCAGTGAGCACGGGGCACCCAACGCACCCATCTTCGTGGTGGCGGGTAACACCGACTGGCTCGAGGAGAACCCAGCCACCGCAAAGGCTTTCATGGCTGCATCCAAGCGCGGCCTCGAAGACGCTCTGAGCGATCCCGAGGCGGCGATGGCCACCTTCGAGAAGGCCTACCCGGGTTCGGACATGGGATTCATCGTCGACTCGTGGAACGCCACCGCCGAGATCTTGAAGGCACAGCAACCGCCCTTCGAACAGAGTGACGCGCAGTGGAGCGGGCTGTTGGACGCGGCGGTGGCACAGGACCTGGTGAAGTCGGTGGACGAACCCAGCGCCTACTGGACCAACGACTACCTGCCCGAGTAGAGGCCGCCACCATGTCTTTCACCGACGACTCCCTCGTGACCCCCGACACCGTGACCGTCACGCCCCCGCCAGGCCTGGTCACAGCCCAGCTCCTGGCCCGCGACGTCGCCGAGCTGGCCGCCGACGCGGTGTGGGCGGGCATGACCGAACGGGAGTTGGCGCGCTGGGCCGAGGAGACGCTCCGTGCGCGTGGGTCCACCGGGCTGTGGACGATCGTCAACGTCGGCTTCGGCGCGGGCAGCCTGGACTGCTTTCCCACCGTGGCCCCGACGGACCGGATGCTGTGGAACATCGATTCCGGCTACATCGACGTCCATCCCGTAGTCGACGGCTGGTGGGGTGATTGCACTCGCACCTTCGTCGTCGGCGACCAGCCTGACTACGTAGAGGCCAAGGCGCAGATCCAGACGATCCACGACACCGTGCTGGCCGCGGCGTACCCGGGAATGCCGGCCAACGAACTGTGGTCGGTGTTTCGTGACTGCATCGCCGGCACCGGCTGGAACCACATGGACCGCCTGGGCAACATCGGTCACTCCATCGGCCAGAACGTCTCCTACACACAGGGTTACATCGACCGCCACAACACGACGAAGATGTGGGGCGGCTGGGCCGTCGAGCCCTTCATCGGCAACCACCTCTACGGCGTGAAGGTCGAAGACGTCATCTGGTTCGGGCCGGAAGGGTGCACCGTGATTCGGTGACCACCTTCGCAGCCCGAGATCTCACCACCACGAAAGGAGTCGGTACATGGCCCGAACGCTCATCGCCGGCGAGTCCTGGACCACCACCTCGATCCACACCAAGGGGTTCGACTCATTCACCACCGTCGCCTACGAGGAGGGCGTGAAGGACTTCTCCGCAGCGCTGGAATCCGGCGGGCATGACGTGACATTCATGCCCAATCACGTTGCCTCTCAGCACTTCCCTACCACCACTGACGAGCTGGAGCGCTACGACGTCGTCGTGCTGTCCGACATCGGCTCCAACACCCTGCTGATGCCCAATGACGTGTTTCTGCGCGGCAAGGCGCATCCGAACCGGTTGCTGGTGCTCCGCGACTGGGTACGCGCCGGCGGGTCGCTCATGATGGTGGGCGGTTACCTCAGTTTCCAAGGCATCGAGGCGAAGGCCAACTACAAGAATTCGCTGCTGGCAGAAGCACTCCCGGTCCTCATGGAAGACGGTGACGATCGCGAGGAGTGCCCCGAGGGTGCGGTACCGCGACTGTTCGGGCCGGATCATCCGTGCACGACGGGGTTGCCCGACACCTGGCCGGCCCTCCTGGGCTTTCAGCGCTTGTCGGCACGCTCGGCGTCGGAAGTTCTGGCTCAGGTCAACGGTCACCCGCTGTTGACCGTCGGACGCTACGGCAAGGGCCGGTGCGCGGCCTTCGCGAGCGACATCGGTCCGCACTGGGCACCAACGGAATTCACACAGTGGGAGGGCTTCGCCCGGCTGTGGTCCCAAACCGTGTCCTGGCTCGCGGCCAAGGACGTCCCATGAGCCTGCGCCTCGAGGGCGTCTCCCACACGTTCGACGGTATCGAGGCGCTGGCACCGGTGGACCTCACTGTCGAGGACGGCGAGTTCGTCTGCATCGTCGGTCCGTCCGGCTGTGGCAAGTCGACCATCTTCAACATCGTCTCCGGACTGCTCACCCCCACCGCGGGTGCGGTCAGCCTCAACGGTCACGACATCAAGGCCAAGACCGGCCACGTCGGGTACATGCTCCAGAAAGATCTGTTGCTGCCCTGGCGGACCGTGCTGGACAACATCGTGTTGGGCGCCGACGTCCGCGGTCGGGCATCGCGGGATGACCTGCGTTCGGCGGCCCAGATGGCGCAGCGGTACGGCTTGGGCGCCTACCTCGATCACTACCCGCACGCGCTGTCGGGCGGTATGCGGCAGCGGGTCGCGGTGATGCGTACGCTGGCTCTCGACCACCCGGTGATGCTGCTCGACGAACCGTTCGGCGCGCTGGACAGCCACACCCGAATGCTGATGCAGCAGTGGTTGCTTCAGGTCTGGCGCGAGCAACGCAAGACCATCCTGTTCGTCACGCACGACATCGACGAAGCGCTGTTCCTGGGCGACCGGGTGGTGGTCATGACACCGCGGCCCGGGCGGGTGGCAGCCGTCATGAGGGTGGATCTGCCCCGTCCCCGCGACATTCACCTGACCACCGATCATCGCTACGTCGAGCTGAAGTCAACCGTGCTCGACCTGATCTACGGCCGGCCGTCGGAGGTGGCGTGATGAAACGCAACCGCCTCACGACGCCGGCGCTGCCGGTGCTCGGGTTGGTGCTCGTCGTGGTGGTCTGGGATCTCGCGGTCCGGCTGTTCGACATCGCGCCCTACGTCCTGCCCAGCCCGCAACGCACCTTCGAAGCGCTGCGTGACGACTGGGACAAATTGGGGCCGGGCACCATCATCACCAGCAAGGAGTTCGTCCTGGGCTTCCTGATCGGAGCGGCGGCGGGTTTCTTCTTCGCCCTGGTGATGTCGTGGTCCAAGACCGTTCAGCGTTTCCTGTACCCCATTCTGATCACCTCGCAGGCCGTGCCCATCATCGCCGTCGCCCCCGCCCTGGTGATCTGGATGGGATTCGGCCTGGCACCCAAGCTCACCATCGTCGCGCTCATCGTGTTCTTCCCGGTGGTCGTCAACGTTCTCGACGGCCTCGCATCCGTCGACAAGGACCTGATCGCCCTGGTTCGCGCGATGGGCGGAACCCCCTGGCGCATCTTCCGGACCGTGACGCTGCCGGCCACCCTGACCCCGCTGTTCTCCGCGCTCAAGATGACCGCCACCTTCGCCGTCACGGGCGCCGTGCTCGGCGAGTGGACAGCATCGACCACCGGAGGGCTGGGGGTCGCGCTGCTGGAAGCACAATCGCGGCTCGACGTGGCCTCGGTGTTCGCCGCCATCATCCTGCTGGTGATCCTGGGGCTGTTGGCATTCGGGGCCGTGGCGCTGGCCGAGATGCTGTTGACGCCCTGGCGGCGTACATCGATCAAACCCGCGTGGCGCAGACGGTTCCGCCCGAATGCCTCCGAACAAGTCGAGCCCGAGAAAGTGGGAGCCCCGTGATCAGGGTCGCCAGCGTGCAAACCAACCCGGTGATGAACGACGTCGCGCACAACGTCGACGCCATGGTCGACGCCATGAGCGAGCTCGCCGAGGCCGGAGTTCAGTTGGCCGTGTTCCCCGAGCTGGCCACCACCGGTTACATGTTCACCGACACCGACGAGTGCCGCGCTGTCGCCGAGGAGATTCCCGACGGCCCCACCACCGCACGCCTGCTGGCTGCCTGCGCCCGATACGACATGCACATCGTGTTCGGCATCGCCGAGCGCGCCGGCGAGCGGCTGTACAACTCGAGCGCTCTGCTGGGCCCGAACGGGCATATCGGCACGTACCGCAAACTGCACCTGTGGAACCGGGAGAACCTGGTGTTCAGCCCCGGCGATCTGGGCCTGCCCGTCTACGAGACACCGCTGGGCGCCATCGGCATCCTGATCTGCTACGACATCTGGTTCCCCGAAGCCGCCCGCACGCTGGCGCTGGCCGGAGCGCAGCTGCTCTGCGTCCCGACCAACTGGGTGCCGCTGACCGCGGGCAATGACGCCGAGGGGCGGGCGATGGCAAATGTGCTGTGCACCGCCAACTCTCACTGCAACGGTGTGCCGATCGTGGCCGCGGACCGGTGCGGAACCGAACGCGGCCAGGAGTTCCTGGGCCGCAGCGTCATCACGAACACCAGCGGTTGGTATGCCGCAGGCCCGGCGCCCGCGCTCACCGAGGAGACCATCATCGCCGACCTCGACCTGGACAGCATCCCGGCGGCCCGTGAATGGAATGAGTTCAACAATCCGTTCGCCGACCGTCGAACGGACGCCTATCTACTCCACTGAGAAACCGCTCGACGGTAGTGGTCTGCCGCCGCATCGAGATCACTGAGCAGAATCGACTCGTCGACGGCATGCATGGTCGCCGGGTCGCCGGGCCCCCAGATCACCATCGGAACTCCGGGTAGCGCGGCACTGAATGCGGACCCGTCGGTGAAGTAGGCAACTGGTTCGGCGGTGGCATCCACCGGAAGGCGCGATACCCACTCATCCTCGGCGGAGGTCCACACCGCGGGCAGATCGATCAACGTGTCGACCTCGTGGACCTCGGCTTGCGCTCGCCACCAGTCGAGCAGGGCGTCGCCGTTGGCGACCGTACGATGATCGATGACGCAACTGGCTTGTGCCGGAACGATATTGGGGACAGCGCCGCCGGTGATCGTCCCCAGGTTCCACGTCGAAGCGCCCAGATGGGAATCCGTTGTCTGCGGCAGTTCCACGCGCGCACGTCCGATCACGTCCATCAGCGTCAGGATTGCGTTGCGCCCCAGGTGCGGGGTGCTGCCGTGCGCGGCCACCCCAACGCTGTTGATGCGCAACCACAGCGCGCCTCGATGCCCGAGTCTGACGCTGTTGGCTGTCGCCTCGGGGATGACCACCGCGCCGATGTTCGCTTGGGCGGCGGCGTGGCGCGCTCGTTGCGCACCGGCGGCGCCCACCTCCTCGTCGGAGGTCAGGATCAGAGCGACCGGGACGCCGAGATCCACCGCGTGTTCCACTGCCGCCAACGACGCGACCAGGCCGCCTTTCATGTCGGTGGCACCCCGGCCGACCAGCCGTCCGTCATGCACTTCGGCGGCGAACGGAGGATACGACCACCCCGACAGCGGCCCCGTCGGCACCGTGTCGACATGACAGCAGAACGCCATTCGACGGGCGTCCGGCCGGGCGGCATTGGTCAGGATCGCCCACGGATGGGCGCCACCCAGGTCGGCCTCCACCTGCACGGTGCTGTCCTTCGCACGGAGAACGGACAGGCAGAGCTCGATCGCCTCCCGCTGCGGCGCGGGCTCCCCGGACACGGTCTGCAGCGCAACCAACTCGGCGAGCAGACCTCGCATATCCACTCGAGCCACCACCTTCAACAGTGCATCAAAAGCCTGTGACGACAGACCATCTCACGTTTCACGTCGACCCTACTCGTTGTCCACCCAGACGGCAGGGTCGACGGCTAGGGTCAACTCGATGACCGACGCGCACCGAGTTCACGTCTATCGCGCACCCCTGCGCTCGCGGCGTGACGACATCGACCCCGCCGCGACGCTGGCGCGTGCGCTGTCGCTGGGCGTGTGCGGGTTCGGCGAAGCGCCGCAGAACCGGGTGCGACGGTTCGCCGAGGCCGAGGACGGTTCACTGGTGTGGACGCGCGACGGCGACGGCCTGTTCTGGCTGGGCCAGATCGACGGCCCCTACAGCTACGACCCCGACGGTGCGGTCGTTGACCTTGTGCACATCCGGCCGTGCACCTGGGGGCCGAGACCGTTCACCGAAGCAGCCACCCCGGCTGCCGTCGTCGCCACCTACGGCCGCGGCGGCCGCAACTTCCAGCAGATCCACCACCCGGCCGTCGGCGCCCAGAGCCAGGCGCTGTGGACCCGACGCTGAGTTCCTGCCAACCGTGGTGCAATCACCGCCAACCGGAAATCACGGCGGTGAGCTGCTGGTTCTACTTATCAGAACAGCCGCAGAACGTGATTGAGAGGGGCCGTACGGTCCGCCTGGAACTTCTCTCGCCAGGCGGGCCGTACGGGCAAATACCCTCACGCCGAACGGCTCAGATGCGGTCCGTCGTACACGTCGACGATGTGCTTCTCCCCACGCCGCAATGCGCGCACGCGCACCGACCGGCGCCCCCCAATGTCCAGCAACGCGGTGAGTCCGGGATTGGCGTGCACCAACTGATTGCGTGCGTGTTCGGCCGGAACATCCTCGTGCACAGCCTGATCCAGTTTGGCGGTCAGCATCGTGACCCACCGGTGCCGCAGTGCCAGCAGGATGCCTTCCTCGTTGCCGAACAACCGGTCGATGTCAGATGCCCTGTCGGCGAGGGCTTGCGGAATGTCACCGTCGGCCGCCGCGATATCGATCAATTCGCCCATCAGCGCCATGCGCTCGTGCAATTGTGACCATGTCATGGCTCGAACCTACGAAGCCGAACCTGCGCCCGCGTCGTGCCCGGATCTGGTTTCCGGATCCGCCCCCGGGCGGTCCCGCTGTCCTACTCCGGCATGATGTGCCGGCGGCGAGAACTCTCTACGATCGAACGGTGCTACGTGATGTGACGGAGTACGTGGTCGATCGGCTGCGCGCCAGAGGCGCGCTGATCCCCCACGGCTTCACGTGGACGTTCGTGGTGACCGTCGACGTGAGCCTGCTGGCGATCCTGATCGCCGCCGGACTACAGCGAGTGCACACGGGTCTGCTGCCGTCGCTGGTCGCCGCGCTCATCGCATTCTCACCGCCATTGTTGTTCTTCTTCTCCGGCATCAAGTTTCATCCGGCGCTGATCTGGCTCACCACCTCGGCCGCCACCGCCATCCTGTTGTTCAGCACGCCGGCCCCCATCGACTCCGACATCGCCCCCATGCTGCTGGTGGTGATGATCGGCATCGTCGCCTCGCACACCACGGTGCTCCCGGGAGCGCTGGCCGCGGCATCGGCATGCGCGCTGTTGCTCGTCGCCGCCGCGTCGCACCACATCGACGCGCTGCCGCTGTACCTGACCGCGGTGGGGCTGGGCTGGCTCGTCGGCTTCCTGATGCGGATCCAGCAGCAACTGCTGGTCAGGCAAGCGGAGAACCAAGCCGCCCTGGCCGAACTCGCCGCCGCCGACGAACGCCGCCGCATCGCCCGCGAAGTGCATGACGTCATCGCCCACTCGCTGAGTGTCACGCTGCTGCATCTCACCGGAGCCCGGCGCGCGTTGCAGGAAGACCGCGACGTCGACGACGCGGTGGACGCCCTGGAGCAAGCCGAACGTCTGGGCAGGCAGGCCATGGCCGACATCCGCCGCACCGTCGGGTTGCTCGACGGCGCGCCGCTGCGCACCGCACCCGAGCCCGGTATAGACGACATCCCGCCGCTGGTGGACGATTTCGTCAAGGCCGGGCTGTCGGTGCGGCTGCATGTCAGCGGCTCTCCCGACCGCGTCTCCCCGGCGGTGGGCCTGGCGTTGTTCCGCATTGCCCAGGAGTCGCTGGCCAACATCGCCAAACATGCCCCGGAGTCGACATCCTCGGTGCTGCTGTCGTTTTCGCAGTCGTCCGCGCGCATCAGCGTGGACAACCGCTTACCGGTGGCGGTGCAGAGTTCCGAAGGCCGGGGCGTGCGCGGTATGCGGCAGCGGGTCGAGTTGCTCGGCGGGATTCTCGACGTCGGGCCCAGCGGCGACGAGTGGTCGGTGCGCGCCGAGATCCCGCTGGGCGAAGGTGGCCGATCCTGGTGCGGCCGATGACCGAGGACGTGATCCGGGTGCTGCTGGTCGACGATCAGGATCTGGTGCGCTCGGGGTTGCGCCGCATCCTGCGGCGCAAGGACGGCTTCCTGATCGTCGACGAATGCGCCGACGGCGACGAAGTGCCCGCCGCGGTGACCGCACATCTGCCTGACGTGGTGGTGATGGACCTGCGGATGAAACGCGTCGACGGGATCGAGGCGACGCGGCGCCTGGGCGGCACCCCGCCGGTGCTGGCGTTGACGACGTTCAACGAGGACGAGCTGCTGTCCGGGGCGCTGCGTGCGGGGGCGGCCGGGTTCGTGCTCAAAGACTCCTCAGCCGAGGAACTCATCCGCGCGGTCCGGGCCGTCGCGCGTGGGGACAGCTACCTCGATCCGGCGGTGACCTCGCGGGTGCTCAGCACGTATCGCCGCTCCCCCGCCGGCACACCCGAGGCCGTCACCGAGCTGACCGCCCGCGAGCTCGACGTGCTGACCCTCATCGGGAAAGGCCGGTCGAATGCCGAGATCGCCGACGACCTGTTCATCTCCGGTGTCACCGTCAAGACCCACATCGGCCGCATCTTCACCAAGCTGAACCTGCGGGACCGGGCCGCCGCGATCGTGTACGCCTACGACCACGGCATCGTCGCACCCCGGTAGCCCGCGAGGATTTGCCTATTGTGCAGGTGGCGACATTTACCCAGCTGCAAGGCAGATTTAGATGCAAATCCTGGTGGTCGGCGCCTGCACGTTGCCCCGGCCGGGCGGGCTCGAAGCGCCCGCTGGTGGAAGCACTCTCCAACTGCACCTCAGAGCGTTCTACGGCCTGTCGCGGCGGGCAAGCTGGAGATTTGCTGTGCTCGTGTTGAAACGTTGATGTAACGGTGCTAACTTCGGGTGATTCGCCGCGCTTCCCGCCCTAGGAAGCGTCGGGGGTTAAGAAGTGAAATTTTGCGGGTACAGATCCTGCGCGCATCCGGTGCGCCTCGCAATCGTCCAACTGGGAGCGAAGTATGAAGGTTGTCTTGTTCTGCGGTGGCTACGGGATGCGGATGCGCACCGCGCAGGACGACGTCATACCCAAGCCACTCCAGATGGTGGGCCCACGCCCGCTGGTCTGGCACGTGATGCAGTACTACGCCCACCACGGCCACAAGGATTTCATCCTGTGCCTGGGTTACGGCGCAGAGAAGATCAAGGAGTACTTCCTGCGCTACAACGAGACCCCCTCGAACGACTTCGTGCTGGCCGACGGCAAGGTGCAGATGCTGTCGTCGGATATCGCCGACTGGACCATCACCTTCGCCGAAACCGGTATCGAATCCCCCATCGGCGAGCGGCTCCGCCGGGTCCGTAAGTACCTCGGCGATGACGACTACTTCCTGGCCAATTACGCCGACGTCCTGACCGATGCCCCGCTCGACACGATGGTCGAGAACACCGTCAACAACGGGGCTCTCGCCTCGATGCTGGTGGTTCCGCCGGCCTCGTCGTTCCATTGTGTCGATCTCTCCCCCACCGGTGAGGTCAAAGAGGTCCAGCCGCTGGCCGAGATGTCCGTCGGGATCAACGGCGGCTATTTTGTGCTGCACCGTGACGTCATCGACCTGATTCCGGAGAACGGCGATCTGGTGGGTGACGCCTGCTTCTCCTTGGCCGGCACCGGAAAGTTGATCGGCTACCGCCACGAAGGGTTCTGGAAGCCGGCGGACACCTTCAAAGAGCGCGCCGAACTCGACACCGACTACAACAAGGGCGTGCGGCCGTGGGCGCTCTGGGAGAACAAGGCCGCCGCGTGACGACGCTGTCACCGCAGAGCATTTCGAGTGTCGCGGTGGTCGGGGCGCACTGCGACGACATCGCGATCGGCGCCGGAGCCACCCTGCTGCAGCTGACCCGGCGCAATCCCGGCCTCGTGGTCCACGCTCTGGTGCTCACCGGGGCCGGGACCGAACGGGAGATCGAGGAGAAGAACGCGTTTGCGGCGATGTGCGGCGACGCCCAGGTGCACCTGACGGTAGCCGGCTTTCCGGACGGCAGGCTGCCCCTGCACTGGAGTGAGGTGAAAAGCCAGGTGGCCGAGTTCCGGCGCACCTGCGAACCCGATCTGGTGATCGGCCCGCAGCGACACGATGCCCACCAGGATCACCGGCTGCTCGCCGAGGTGATGCCCACCGAGTTCCGCGGGCACCTGTACTGGGGCTACGAGATCCTCAAGTGGGAGTCGGATCTGCCCACGCCCAACGTGTTCCACCCGGTCACCGCGGAGATCGCCGCGCAGAAGGAACGGCTGCTGCACACCAGCTATCCCTCCCAGACCGGCAAGCCGTGGTTCGACGCCGAGGCCTTCCTCGGCCTGATGAGAATCCGCGGCGTCCAGTGCCAACACCGCTACGCCGAAGGCTTTGTCGCGGACAAGGTCACTATCGAATTGGAAGAACACTCATGCGTGTCTTGATCACCGGATCCGACGGTTACCTCGGTGCACTGGTGGCGCCGTACCTGCATTCCCACGGCGTCGAGGTGGTGGGGCTGGACACCGGCTACTACAAGTCGGGTTGGCTGTGCTCGGAACGTCTGGCCGGTACCGGGCCCTACACACCGGCGACACTGGTCCGCGATATCCGTGACGTCACCGTCGACGATCTCCGCGGTTTCGACGCCGTGGTGCACATGGCGGAGCTCAGCAACGACCCGCTGGGCGACCTGATCGGCGAGGTCACCTACGACATCAACCACGGGGGCAGCGTCCATCTGGCGCAGTGCGCCAAACAGGCTGGGGTGACGCGGTTCGTCTACATGTCCTCGTGCAGCGTGTACGGCGCGGCGGACGGTATCGTCGACGAGACCAGCCCGCTGAATCCGCTGACGGCGTACGCGAAGTGCAAGGCCATGGTGGAACGGGACCTGACCGCGATGGCAGACGACGGTTTCTCGCCGACGTTCCTGCGCAACGCCACCGCTTTCGGCGCCTCGCCGCGGATGCGGTTCGACATCGTGCTGAACAACCTTGCCGGACTGGCGTGGGTGAACAGCACCATCGCCATGACCAGCGACGGCACCCCATGGCGTCCGCTGGTGCACGGCCTGGACATCGCCCAGGCGATCAGGTGCGCGCTGACCGCCGACCGCGAAACCGTGCACACTCTGGTGGTCAACGTCGGCAGCGACGAGAACAACCGCACCGTGCGCGATATCGCGACAGCGGTGGGTGACGAATTCCCGGGCTGCACGGTCACTTTCGGCCCACCCAGCGCAGACCAGCGCAGCTACCGGGTGGACTTCTCCCGGATCCGGAACGTGTTCCCCGAGTTCACCGCGCAATGGGACGTGGCCCGCGGAGCTGCACAGCTGCACCGCGTGTACGGCGCCATCGAACTGACCGAGGCGATGTTCTACGGCCGCGGCCACACCCGGCTCAAGCAGATCGAATACCTGCTTGCCACCGGACAACTCGACAGCCGACTGTTCTGGAGTGAGCATGCGCTGCAGACTGTGTGACTCCGACCGGTTGCGCAGCATTCTCGATCTGGGCGCCACACCGCCCTGCGAGAAGTTCCTCTCCGAAGCCGAACTCGATCTACCGGAATCGACGTACCCGCTGCATCTGCGGCTGTGTGAGGATTGCCTGCTGCTGCAGATCCCGGCACTCATCACTCCGGAGGACACCTTCACCGAGTACGCCTACTTCTCGTCGTTCTCGGACAGCTGGGTGGCGCATGCCAAGACATTTGTCGCCGAGACCACCCGACGGCTGGGGCTGGGACCCGACTCGCTGGTGGTCGAGGTGGCCAGCAATGACGGATACCTGCTCCAACACGTGGTTTCGGCCGGAATCCCCTGCCTCGGTATCGAGCCGTCGGTGAATGTCGGCCTCGCAGCGCGTGAACGCGGAGTGCCCACCACCACCGCCTTTCTGGATGAGGCCCTGGCCGCCGACGTGCGGGCCGAACACGGCCCTGCCGACCTGGTGGTGGCCAACAACGTGTATGCCCACATCCCGGATCTCCTCGGCTTCACCCGGGCGTTGCGGGCACTGCTGGATGACCAGGGCTGGCTCAGCATCGAAGTGCACCACGCGCTGGATCTGGTGCGGTACGGCCAGTTCGACACCATCTATCACGAACATTTCCAGTACTACACCGTGTTGCCGGCCATGCGGGCGTTGGCCAGTGCTGATCTGGCGGTGGTCGATGTCGAGCTGTTGACCACCCATGGCGGATCGATCCGGCTGTGGGCGCGTCCGCTCGCGGCTGCCGGAGAGCCCAGCCAGCGAGTGCGTGACGTGCTCGCCACCGAAGCCGCCCACGGGCTGCACGAGGTCGACGGATACCGTCAGCTGAAGGGCCGCACCGAGGCCATTCGGCACGAACTGCTCCGCTTCCTACTGGACTGCCGCGCCGAGGGCAAACGTGTGGTCGGCTATGGCGCGCCGGGCAAGGGCAACACGCTGCTCAACTACGCCGGCATCCGCTCGGATCTGATCGAGTACATCGTCGACCGAAACCCCTACAAACACGGCAGATTCACCCCCGGTACGCGGATTCCGATCCACGATCCCGCCCTGCTGGCCATCGACCGGCCCGACGTGGTGCTGGCCTTGCCGTGGAACCTGGAAACCGAGTTGACCGCGCAGCTGAGCTATATCGCCGAGTGGGGCGGGCAACTGTACTTCCCGCTGCCCGAGATGCATCGGGCTACAGCTTGGTGAGCAGCTCAGCCCAGCTTCCCGCCGCCGCATCGCGTGCCGAGATCTGTGTCACCGGTTGCGGCCACGCGATGGCGAGTTCGGTGTCATGAGGGTTGACCGAGAGGTCCTCGGCCGGGTCGTGCGGCCGGTCGATCCGGTAGCACACGTCGGCCTCGGGAGTCAGTGCCTGAAATCCGTGCAAGAACCCGGGCGGGATGTACAGATGGCGAAAAGTGTTGTCGTCGAGCAGGAACGTCTGCTGCTGACCGAACGTCGGCGAATCTCTGCGGATATCGACCAGCACGTCGGACACCGCTCCCCGGGCGCACCGCACCAGCTTGGCCTCACCCCGGCCGGAACGGCCGTGCATCCCGCGCAGCGTTCCCTGCACCGAGCGGGACTGGGAGTCCTGGACGAAGGTCGCCGACACCGCCGCACCGAGGTAGCTGTCGAAGATGTCCGCATCGAAGGTCCGCGAGAAGAAGCCACGGTGATCATGATGAGGTTCGTTGTTGAGTACCAACACATCCGCCAGCCGCGCCTGCTCGATCCGCACCGGGTGATTGTGGCATGAAATCGTGTCGCGGATGCGCCGGACCGGATCTGCATCCGGTGCTGGATCTGGGTCTGGTGCCGGCGGCCGACCATTTCCCGCCGGCGGAAACACCGCTGTCCGATCGGGAATCGACACACCCGCTGAGCATGGTCCTGTGTTCGGGGTGCGGGCTGGCGCAATTGGCCGACGACGACACCGACACCGAGGAACCGCGCGGTATCGAGCCGTTGGCGCTGCGATTACAAGCCGCCGACGCGGTGCACCGAGTGGCCGAGGCCGGCTGGTTGCGCGGTACCACCGTCCGCGAGTTCGGCAGCCCCCACGGCGGAAGTTGGCTGCCGCTGCTACCCGACTTCGCCAGCGCCGAGACCGCCGACATCGTGCTGGACTGCTTCGGGATCATGCACGACGCCGACCAGCGGGAGGCGTTCCGGATCCGCAGCGCCGCGACGGCCCCGGGCGGGGTGCTGCTGCTGCAGTTCCACTCACTGTTGACGATCGTGGAGCAGGGTCAGTGGAATGCCCTGCGGCACGGCCACTTCGGCTACTACTCACTGACCGCGCTGCGCAGACTGCTGAGTGCGGTGGGGATGAGTGTGACGGCGTCATGGGAATTCGACCTCTACGGAGGCACCGTCTTGTCCGCCGCAGTGCACGGTCACGCCGAGCCCGACCCGACCACCTCGGCGATCCTGGAGCGCGAACAACGCTTCGGAATCACCGAACCGTCGGTGGTCGGACAACTGGGGCGCGGTGCCCGTGCTCAGTCAGCAGCGTTGCGAAACTGGCTGGAATCAACGCAGAACCGGGTCTACGCCTACGGGGCGTCCTCCCGTGCGGTGGCGCTGTTCTGCCTGGCCGGCCTGGACCGGCGGCTCCTGGCGGGCGTCGCCGACGCGTCCACCGCCAAGCAGGGCCGCCGAATGCCGGGCACCGACATCCCGATCATCGCTCCGGAGACCCTCGAAGCCGCGGCACCCGACGAGATACTGCTCACCGTCCCCGACATCCTCGGCGAAGTGTCACAACACTTCCCCGGGCTGAACGGGCGGTGGCGCACCAGCTGGTGAATCCGCGTCGGGCGGATTGGCCCGCGCCAGCCAACCCGGATCCCGTTTGTTGCGCCGGAAGTAGCGCAGCACCGGCACGATCAGCAGCGCGGCGGTCACCGATTCCACCGCCAGGTAGGCCCAACCCACACCGATGACCCCAAACATGTCGGTGGTCACGAAAGACCCGCCGATGATCAGCGTCGCCGCCGTGACCCGGATACCGAAGATCAGCCCCAGGCGGCGCTCCACCCGGGCGAAACCCTCGTAGATGGCCGACACCGCTGACAGCGGGATGAACAGTGCGGCAAGGTACAACAGCGACTCGCCGTGCTGCCGGTACTCCCCACCCACCAGGCCCAACGCGAACGGGCCCGCGGTCACCAGCCCCAGACTGCCGACGAGCGCGGCGATCGAGGTCATCTGCACCATCCGCTTCGAGAGGCTCGCCACCTTGTCGGGGTGTGCTGCGACCTCGGCCACGAACGGGCTGATGATCAGGTGCATGGTCATGTACAGCACGCTGACGATGGCCCACGCAATGGTGAAATGCGCGTTGGCCACTGCGCCGAACTGGCTGAGCACGATCAGCGGCACCACCAGAGGTGCGACCACCGAGGCCGCGGTGAGACCGAACGACGGCCCGAAGTACTGCGCGATCTCCCGGCGGGGCGGCAGGGTGGGGGCGGCCAGGAATCGCGGGTCGGTGCGGTAGCGGTGCCGCATCGCCGCCAGGATGACGATCACCGCGAGCGCGCCCGTCACACCCCAGGACAACACGATGGCCAGCGCACTGCCGGTCCACGCGAAAGCGACGAGGGCCACCAGCTTGACCACGGCGTGGAAGGTGTTCTTGGCCGCCGCCCAGCGGGCGACGCCCAGGCCGGTGGTGGCCTTGTCCTGCAACGTGAACAACGCATGCTCCACCACCAGCAGTGGGTACAGCAGCACCATCCAGCTGGACACGAAAAGCTCGTCGGGCCCCAGGAACACGGCTCCGATGCCGGCGACCAACGCCGCACACGCGACCACCAGGAAACCGCGCAGCAGCAGCCCGCCGGTGCGGGTGCCGGCCAGAGGCAGGAACCGCTCGAACAGCGCGTCGATACTCAACAACGACAGCGCCGCCAGCATGATCGCCGAGTTCAGCACCGCCGACCCGACGCCCACCGCTTCTGGCGGGTACAACCGCGCGGCGGCACCCCAGAACGCCAGGCCCAGCACGCCGCTCAGCAGGTTGGAGAAGATCAGGGAGTAGGTGTTGAGGCGCAGATTACGCTGCGCGGGAGCCTCTTCCGCCAGCGTCATCGATGCCGTCGCGCGTCACGGCGTTTACTGATCGCGAAGAGGACGATTCGCCGTAACTGCTTGTCGTAGGTGTTGACCCGGCAGATCATCCGGTCGGTACCCGTGATGCCCCAGCGTTGCTGCGCGGCGAGGACACTGACAAACGCCTTGTGCTGCGCCAGCTGTGAGCGAACCGCCATGGTGGCCGAGACGGTCTGGCTGCCGAACCGGAACGACGCGAGAGTGCGTGGGATGCCGTAGAACTCGCCGTGATGCAGCAGGCGGACCCACAGCTCGACATCGGCGAGGAACAGCAGTTCGTCACGGAAACCGCCGGCACGGAGGAAATCGGCGCGCCGGAACATCACCGCCGCGGGGGCTCCGATGGGGTTGGTTCCGCTGCGGACGATGCGCCGGACCACACGGTCGGCGGGGTGGCGTCCGATGACTCCTCGCAGGCCACGACCGGGCCGCAGCAGCACGCCTTCGTCGTCGACGAAATCGGTTTGCACGCCGACAAGGGCGACGTCGGGGTTGCTGTCCAGGACAGCGGTCTGCGCGGCGACGCATTCGGGGTGCAGGATGTCATCGGCGCACACGAGTTTGACGTAGTCGCCCCGGCACTCGGCCACCGCGCGATTGAAGTTGTCGACCAGCGGAACCCTGGAATCGTTGCGGATCACGCGAATGCGGTTGTCGTCGAAGCTGTTCAGCACCGCAGCGGTGCCGTCGGTGCAGTTGTTGTCGAGCACCACCACTTCAAAGTCGTCGTGCCGTTGGGCCAGCAGACTCTCGATGGTGCGGCGGATGTGCCGTTCGGCTTGGTAGGCGGGCACACACAGCGACACCTTGGGACGGTCGGCGTCGCCGGCGGCGGCGGGCCGGTTGTCCACCTGCACCAGGCCGGTCACTGCGCTCGCTCCCGAGAAAGAGTTTCGACAGTGGGTGTGGTGACCGCGCGACGCCCGAGGCGGCGGCGGAGGAAGGTGCCGAACGGGATGACGTTGGTGTCGGTGCTGGTGCGCGGGGCTTTCACCCTGCTGTGCGAATGGAATTCGCTGCAGATGGTGCGCAGCACCCGCAGGCCGTCGCGCACCGCATTGAGATTGCTCTCCCCGTGAATCCGGTTGGCCTCGTGGCTGTGCACCTCGGCGATGGTCAGACCGCGTGCGACGGCACGGACGTTGACCATCGTCTCGATCTCGAATCCGTCACCCCACTGCGGTTCGCGAGTGGTGCTGTCCGGCAGGTCGATGACGTCGAGGCAGTACCGCCAGAAAGCGTTGTAGCCGTAACACAGATCGCTGTAGGTGGCCGAGAACAGGATGTTCACCAGTGCGTTGAGTCCCCAGTTGCCGGCGCGGCGGATCCTGGTGATGTCGACGCTGCCGCCGCCGGCGATGAAGCGGGAGCCCTTGGCGAAATCGGCGCCGGCCAGCAGCGCGCCGACGAAACGAGGGATCTCCGCCGGATCGGTGCTGCCGTCGGCATCGATGGCGACGATGATGTCGCCGGAGGCGGCGGCGAACCCGCAGGCGAGTGCATTGCCCTTGCCTTTCCGGGTCTGCTGGATGTGCACGGCGTCCGGCCACAGCTGGCGGGCGACGGCCACGGTGTCGTCGACGGAGCCACCGTCGACAACCACGATCTCATCGATCCCGGCGGGCATGCGTTGGGCAACATGCGGCAGGTTTCGCGCTTCATTGAGCGCCGGGATGATCACCGACACCGAGGGCAGCGGGTCATCACCCGGCAGGGCGTCGCGGATACTGATCGCAGGGGTCATCAACACGTCTTCCGTTACACAGTGGGGCGGTCTAGCTGCGGGCGTTTCTGTGGATCAGATACGCATGACTTTTTTCGGCCGTCCCCCGAACGCCCTGCGTTGGCTGATCGCTACGGTAGCTAATTCGTAACACGGCTCCTTGTACCCAAGCGAGCCAAAATGTATGCAAATGATCAAGGTCACATATTGACATGCCGGTCGATTGCTGGAATCGCAAATGACGGTTACAAAGATAGCATTGCAGCTGTTGGTCGCCGATAATAAGGCTCCCGCGGCAGAAACTGTCTCGTTTGCCACTTCTGCACGCATCGGTCAAGGGCAAAGCCAGCCCGCCCGGGCCGGGCCCACGGCAAGACGCGCCACATTACGAAAGAGCACATTTCCAGCAGTGATGCTGGCTCAGACCCCGATGGGTTTGGTGGCGGCGTGCAGAGCGACAATGCCTGCAGTCAGATTGCGCCACCGGACCTGCGACCAGCCAGCCTCCGAGATCAGCCGCGCCAATGCCGCCTGATCGGGCCAGGCGCGGATGGACTCGGCCAGATACTCATAGGACTCCGGATCGCTGGACACCACGCGTGCCATCGCCGGCAGCGCCCGCATCAGGTACTCCTTGTAGACGGTCGCGAACACCGGAACCGTCGGCGTGGAGAACTCGCACACCACCAGGCGGCCACCCGGCTTGGTCACCCGCGCCATCTCGCGCAGCCCACCCACCGTGTCGACCACATTGCGCAAACCGAAGCTGATGGTCACCGCGTCGAAAACCCCGTCATCGAACGGTAATTTCGTGGCGTCGCCGGCCACCTTCGGGACGGGCCGGGCGGCGCCGGCGGCCAGCATGCCGACCGAGAAATCGCACGCCACACACCACGCGCCGGACTTCGCGAGTTCCACCGTGGACACGGCCGTACCGGCCGCGAGGTCGAGCACGCTGTCCCCCGACCCGATCCGCAACGCCGACCGGGTGGCGCGCCGCCAGAAGCGATCCTGGCCCATCGAGAGCACGGTGTTGGTGAGGTCGTAACGACGGGCCACGGCGTCGAACATCGAGGCGACCTCGTGGGGGTCCTTGTCCAGCGTCGCGCGGCTCACCTACTTAACGCTACCTGTGAACTTTTGCCTTCCGGGAATGGGCGTCATCCGCCAGTGTTGGTAGCCGAAGACAGCAACCACGAAGGGGCAACATGGCAGAGAAGGTCTGGTTCATCACGGGCACCTCCCGCGGCTTCGGCCGGGAGTGGACGATCGCGGCGCTGGAGCGCGGCGACAAGGTTGCCGCGACGGCCCGCGATACCGCGACCCTGGACGACCTGGTGGCCAAGTACGGCGACGCCCTGTTGCCGATCACACTCGATGTCACCGACCGCGACGCCGACTTCGCCGCCGTGGCGCAGGCTCACGAGCACTTCGGCCGACTCGACATCGTGGTCAACAACGCCGGCTACGGACAGTTCGGGTTCATCGAGGAACTCTCCGAGCAGGAAGCGCGCGACCAGATCGAGACGAATGTGTTTGGCGCCCTGTGGATCACCCAGGCCGCTTTGCCGTACCTGCGGGCACAGCGCAGTGGGCACATCATCCAGGTGTCCTCCATCGGCGGGATCACCGCCTTCCAGAACGTCGGTATCTACCACGCCTCGAAGTGGGCACTCGAGGGTTTCTCACAGGCACTGGCGCAGGAAGTCGAGTCGTTCGGTGTGCACGTCACGCTGATCGAGCCGGGCGGTTTCGACACCGACTGGGCCGGGCCGTCGTCCAAGCGCGCGACGCCGCTGCAGGACTACGCCGAAGCCCACGAGGCGGCCAACGCCGCCCGCGCCAAGCGCGTGGCCAAGTCCGGCGATCCGGTGGCGTCGGCACAGGCGCTGCTGAAGGTGGTGGACGCCGAGAAGCCGCCGCTGCGGGTGTTCTTCGGCGAGCTGCCGCTCTCGTTGGCCAAAGCCGACTACGAGAACCGGCTCAAGACCTGGGAGGAATGGCAGCCGGTCGCGGTGCTCGCCCAGGGTTAGTCGGGATTTGGGCGCGCTGGTAACCGCTCAGCGGTTGCGAGCGCGCCCAAATCGCACGGTTTAGGCGGCGCGGGCGCGGCGGGCGCCCAGGACGGCCTCGTAGTGACCGAGCAGCTCATCGCAGATCGCCGGCCAGGTGCGGCTCAACACGCTGCGCCGGGCCGCACCGGTGTAGCGGCCACGCTCGGCCAGCAGGTGATCCACCGCCGCGGGCAGGCGTGATTCGAACTCCGGCACATCGAGCAGCAGGCCGGTGCGCAACGGCGACACCAGATCCCGTGGCCCACCGGCGTTCGGCGCGATCACCGGTACACCCGAGGCCATGGCCTCCTGCACGGTCTGACAGAACGTCTCGTGCTCACCGGGATGGACGAACACATCCATCGACGCATACGCGGTGGCCAGCTGCTCACCGTACAATGCACCGGTGAAAACCGCTGATGGCAAAGCATTTTCGAGCTTCTGACGGTCGATGCCGTCGCCGACGATCACCAGCTGCAGATCCTCTCGCTGAGCCAGTGCGGCCAGGCGCTCGACGTGCTTTTCCGGCGCCAGCCGGCCGACGAAGCCCACCACCGGTTTCCCGGACGGCGACCACAACCGGCGTAACTCATCGGAGCGGGCCGACGGCGCGAAACCGGTGACGTCGACACCGCGACCCCACTTGTGTACCCGCGGGATGCGATGAGCGGCAAGGTCTTCCATGGCCGCAGTGGACGGCGCCAGGGTGCGGTCGGCGCGGCTGTGCAGATGCCGCGTCCACGCCCACGACGCCCGTGACAGCGCCGGGACACCGTAGCTGGTCGCGAACCCGGCGACATCGGTCTGGAACACCGCCACCGTCGGCACCCCCAGGTACCGGGCCGCGTGCAGACCGCCGTACCCCAGCAGGGCCGGCGACGCCAGGTGCACGATATCGGGGTCGAAACCCCGCAGCACCCCGACCATTCGGGGCCTCGGCACACCCAACGGCAGTGAGGTCACCTTGGGGAACATCTTCGACGGCACCCGGTGGACCCGGATCCCGTCATACAGTTTGTCGGCCGCCGGCTCGCCACGCGGAGTGTCAGGGGCGATCACCAGAGCCTCATGACCGGTGCGGCGCAGATGCTCCAGCACCCGCAGCACCGAGTTGGTGACTCCGTTGACATTCGGCAGGAAACTCTCCGCGACGATCGCAACGCGCACGCCAGAACCATGACAGGACAGGCTTTCGGCAAGGTTGCCGCCAGGAAGACGTCACGCGAAGAGTCGGCGAGACGGTAGGTTTTGTGCCGAAAGCGAGGTTTTGATGCGACACACGAGGACGGTCGTCGCGCTGACGGCGGCGTTGGCGCTCACGCTGACGGGCTGCGCGAAGGAGATCGCCGGCGTGGCCGTGCCCGACCCGCGTCAGCCCGGGGTGGCACTGACCCCGGACGGCTTCGGCATCGTGACCGGTTTCGCCGACGCCCCCGTGCAGGTGGAGATCTTCACCGAACCGCAGTGCTCGCACTGCGCCGATCTGCAGGCCATGCACGGCGAAGACCTCAAGGCCGCCATCGAGAACGGTCAGCTGACCGTCACCTACCGCCCGTTGACCTTCCTCGACGACGAGTACATGACCGACTACTCCGCCGCCGCCAGCAACACCATGTTCCTGGCCGTCGACCAGGCCACCGACGCCGGGACCTTCCAGACCTACGTCGAAGACTTGTGGGCCAACCAGGATCTGTCGTTCTTCGATTTCACCGATCAGGATTTCGCCGATATCGCCACCGACAGCGGGCTGTCCGACGAGATCGTCGCGCGCATAGCCGACGGCGAGTCCGCCGTGGACCCGGTGCAGCTGCTGGAGGTCAATTTCGCGGCGCTGGAGGATGTTTCGCCCGACAGCCTGGGCACCCCCCTGGTGTACGACCTGAACAACGACGAGGTGGTCGACATCACCGAGGACGACTGGCTCACGACGCTGCTGCGCTGAGTTCGAACCGTTTCTCCAATGCCGCCAGCCCGAACAGCGCCGCGGCCGCCACCAGCCAGCCGACGACGGCCACCGACAGGGCCGGGATGATGGCCAGCAGTGCGTTGCGGTCCTGGACGCGCACCAGGTCCGGGTTGGACCGGTCGTATTCGACGTAGATCCGCATACCGTTCTCCAGCTCCGACGGGTACAGCACGCCCAGCTCCGGCCGGTAGGTCACCCGGTCGGGGGTGACGAACTCGATGGTCGAGCGGCGCGGGCCGGCGTCGAGCACTTCGGCCGCGGCCACCCCCATGTTGCTCTCGATGGCCAGGTCGTTGCGGTAGGCCCCGGCCACCAACAGCACCGACTGCAGCGTCACCAGCGACACGATGACGAGCACCGCCACCCGCGCCCAGCGGATGAAGCGGCCCGGCCTGGTGTGCGACACCTCGCCGCCCGGGCCATGCAGCAGGATGTCCCAGACCCCCTTGAGCCTCAGGAGCACTACAGCGCCGCCTTGATCGCCGCGTGCAGCGCCCGCAGCGACGAACGGTCGGCCTTCACCTCGAGCACCCGCATCCCGGTGAACGGTTCGTCGAGGGCGGCAGGCAGGTCGGCGAGTTCGAGCGGGGTGTGGTCGACGTGGTAGGCCCGGCACAGGGCGCCGACGTCCACGTCGTGCGGGGTGCCGAACACCCGGGACGAGACGTCCTGGAAACGGGGGTCGCCCTGCTCGAGCAGTTCGAAGATGCCGCCGCCGTTGTCGTTGGACACCACGATGGTCAGCTGCTGCGGCGACGGTTCGGTGGGCCCGATCAGCAGGCCCGAACTGTCGTGGACGAAGGTCAGGTCGCCGATCAACGCGATGGTCCGGCCCGGATGCGCCAAGGCGGCGCCGACGGTCGTCGACACCGTGCCGTCGATCCCGGCCACACCGCGGTTGGACCGCACCTTCACCCCGTGCGGCAGCAGACCGACCAGGGCCGCGTCGCGCACCGGGTTGGACGCACCCAGGATCAGCTGGTCGCCGTCGCGCACGGTGTCGGCGATGGCCGCCGCGACGTGCAGGCCGGTGGTCAGCGGGTGCGCCTGCAACTGGGTGCGCACCGCGTTGAGCGCGTGGGCGTGGACGTCGGCGCAGCGCTTGAGCCACGCCGGGTTGGGCGCGCCGCTGGTGATGGCCCGGGTGCCGGTGGCCTGGGAGTTGCCGGACACATCCGGCCAGCGCGGCCCGGTGGTCAGCGCGAACACCGGCACCGACGGGTCGGCCAGCAGCGACGACACCGGACGGTGCAGGGTCGGCCGGCCGGCCATGATGACCTGTTTGGGATGCAGCAGCGGCAACGCCAGCGGGTGCAGCGGGTTGGCCGCAGCCGGTGCGGTGGGCTCGGCGACCGTCGGCAGCTCGGCCAGCGCGGGATGTGCGCCGGCGCCGTGACCCGAGATCACCACGGTGTCCGGGGTGATGTCGATGTCCAGCGGCTGATCGAAGCTCACCGGCGGGGTGTAGGTCCACGGCCGGCCGTTGGGCCTGCCCGCAGGTATCGGGCCGTTATCGGTGTCGGGGACCAGCGGCTCGCGCAGTGGGATGTCGAACTGGACGGGGCCGGCGTTGCCGCTGCGCGCACCGGTGGCCGCGACCAGGACCCGGCACGTCGCCGACCGCCACTGCGCAGCCTGCTTTTCCACGGCGTCTTCGGCCAGACCCAGGCTGATGGTGGCGCGCACCTGCGTACCGAAGTAGCCCAGCTGCTCCATGGTCTGGCTGGCGCCGGTGCCCAGCAGCTCATAGGGACGGTTGGCGCTCAACACGATGAGCGGGACACGGGCGTAGTTGGCCTCGACCACCGCCGGGCCCAGGTTGGCCACCGCGGTGCCCGAGGTCATGGCGATCGGCACCGGCGCTGCTCCGGCGACCGCCAGACCGATGGCCAAGAAGCCCGCGGTGCGTTCGTCGATGCGCACGTGCAGGCGGATGCGGCCCGCGCGGTCGGCGTCGGCCAGGGCGAATGCCAGCGGGGCGTTACGTGAGCCGGGACACAGCACAACGTCCCGGACGCCGCCGCGGATCAGTTCGTCGACGACGATGCGTGCCTGTGCCGTCGAAGGGTTCATTACTACAGCCTGTCACAAGACGTTCAAGGAGCGCCTCGGCGTGTTTCCGGCCCCGAAGAACTCCAGGATCGCGGTGTTGACGGCCTCGGGCTGTTCGATGAACCCGAGGTGGCCCGCCTCCCGGATCTTGCGGAATTTCGCATTCGGGATGGCGTCGGCCACCTCGGCCCCCAGGTGCGGCGGCGTCACCACGTCGTCGGCGAACCCGATGACCAGTACCCGGTTGGCGATGCTGCGGTACACCGGCAGGCGGTTCTCGTACGGCGCCACCTGCAGTTGCGCCAGCAGGCCCGGGGTGTTGCGCTCCGGCCACATGGTGAACATCTCGATCCAGTCGGCCGCCACCCGGTCGTTGTTCAGGGTGACCGGCGAAAAGCTCTCCAGCATACGGATTTTCGCGCTGTAGTCCGGCGGCAGCTCGACACCGGCTTCCATCCGCTTCTTCTCGGCCTCGATGAAGAATCCGCGGGTGTGGTCGTGACGGCCGCGGGTGGCCATCAGGACGGCCTCGCTCACCAGCTCGGAACGCGCGACCATGAGTTCCTGGGCGATGAAGCTGCCCATCGAGACCCCGACGATACGAACCGGCCCGCCCACCAGCTCTTCGATCAGGGTGGCGGTGTCGTTGACCATCGTCGCGGTGGTGAAGCCGTTGGCGTTCTCGGTGGCGCCGACGCCGCGGTTGTCGAACGTGAGGACCCGGTAGCCCGCCCGCTGGAAGGCCGGCACCTGGTGTAGATGCCACGTGCGTCCGGCTCCCCCGCGTCCGGCGATGAACAGCACCGGGTCACCGGAGCCGCGGTCGTCATAGGCCAGGTTGATCACCCGGCCCAAGTTACTACGTGCGATTACGACCGCTCAGCGCGCCTTTTCACGCCCGGGTGCCCGCCGCGATCACGTTGTCGACCACCGCGGCCAGGCCGTCGAATCCGGGCGCCGCGGCGATGTCCGCCGCGACGCGACGGCTCGCCTGCCGGTAACGCGGCTGACTAAGCACCGCCATGATGTCCCGCTTCAGCGCGCGCGGGCTCGGTCGTTCACTTCTGATCCGCCGTCCGACGCCGGACCAGGCCACCCGGGCCCCGACCTCGGGCTTGTCCTCTTTGCCGCCGGTGGCCACGATCGGCACACCGTGGCGCAGCGCGTACTGCACCCCGCCGTATCCGCCGTTCGTGACGTAAACGGCTGTGCGGGGCAGCAATTCGTCATAGGGCAGATATGTCGCCGCGCGGGCGTTGGCGGGCAGCGGGGGCAGCGTGTCGAGCGGGCGGTTGCCGGTTGAGACCACCACCAGCACGTCCTCGTCGGCCATGGCGAGCAGCGTCGGCGCGATGGCCTGGTCGTAGTCGACGTTGGCGACCGTGCCCTGGGTGACGTGCACGACGGGCCGTGTCCCGTCCAGATCGGACCACCACTGCGGCAACGGAGCGTGTGACACCCCTGACAAGGGGCCGACGAAGTGAAGCTCCGGCGGTGCGTCGCTCACCGGATACTCGAACGACGGCACGCCGAACTGGACGACCGCGTCCGCTCGGCGCGGCCAGTTCATCAGGGTGCCCGGCATGTCGACGCCGTGCACCTGCCGGTGCAGGTCATTGATCGTCCGATAGGACTGTCGCAGCACGTGGCGACTCACCGCGAGCAGCGCGGCGTTGCGCGGGCGGTTGAGCACTCGGGCCGGCCGAAGTCCCATGCCGAACGGCGGGATGTCGTGGCTTTCGACGCACAGTGGGATGACGCCGCACATGACGACGGCCGGGCGTTCGGGACGGCGGTGCGCGAGCAGGAACGCGGCGCCGAGAAACACCGGGTCGGCGAGAACGACGTCCACAGGTCGTGCTGCCATGGCCGTGACGATCGCGTGGTACTGCGCCTTCGCGGGCCGGGCGAACACGTGCTCGACGTCGAACGCGATGGCCTTCGTGCCCGTCAGCTTCGCCCGCTCGGGGAAGCTGTCGAACAGGGACTCGTCGTAATCGGCTTCGGCGGGCAATGGCAGGTGGGTCGCTCCCGTCGCGGCGATCTTGTCCGCGAAGCGTGCCCCGGTGAGGAATCGGACGTCGTCGCCGCGCCTGACGAAGTTCTCGGCGGCGGCCAGCAGCGGCGTCACATGACCGTGTGCAGGAATGCAGGCGATGAGGATGGATGGCATGGCAGTCCCCCTGACTACTGCACTGTAGTATTCAATACTGTGCCACCCAAGTCAATACCGAAACCCCGCAAATACCAGTCCGAGCTGCGCCAACAGCAGGCCGAGGCGACCCGCAACCGCGTTGTGGACGCCGCCGCGCAGCTGTTCGCGTCCGAGGGTTACGCGGGCACGACGCTGGGTCGAATCGCGGCGGCGGCGGGGGTCTCCGCCGAAACCGTGCAAGGCCACGGCCCCAAGGCGGCCCTGCTGATCGCCGCGATCGAGCAGGCCGCGGTGGGCGTCTCCGGCGAGGAGAACATCCTCAACGTCGAGGTGGGACGCCGGCTGGTGGCCGCGCGAGATCCCGACGAAGCCATCAGCCTGCTCGTCGCGGCCCAGAGCGAGGTGCACACCAGAATCGCGCCCCTGGCCGAAGCACTGATCAGCGCCGCCAACGGCGACCCCGAGCTCGACCGGTACCGTCGCGATTTGATAGCCGGCGTGACGCTGCAGTGGCGACGCGTGTTCGACGCCTACCGCGAACGGCGCTGGATCCGCACGGACGTCCCGGTGGACGAACTGGCCGAGGGCTCAGCGGCATTGGGCAGCGTGGAGACCTATCTGCGACTGATGGCGTGCGGCTGGGACCTCCAGACCTATGAGCGGTGGTGCCGACGGATGCTGGCCGAGACGGTGTTCGCGCGCTGAGCCCGAAGTCGCCCGATGGCCTGGTCCCACAGCAGCAGCGTGCTGGCCTTGAGGGCTTTCGGTTTGACGAGATCGCGGCCGAGCAGGGCCGTTGCGGTGGCCTTGGTGGCGGCGGACGCCTTCGAGAAGTGACCGGAATCAAAGGGCGGCTGCGGATCATATTCGATGACCAGCTGCACGGTCTTGGCGTGTGCCTCATCGGTGAGCCGGGCCGCCAGCCACAGGCCCAGGTCAATTCCGGCCGAGACGCCCGCGGCCGTGAGGACTTTGCCTTCGTGAACGATCCGCTGGTCACCGACCGGTGTCACACCGAACGCCTTGAGCACCGGCAGCGCCGCCCAGTGCGACGTGGCCCGCTTGCCGTTGAGCACCCCGGCGGCGGCCAGGATCAGCGACCCACTGCACACCGACGTCGTCCACAAGGTCTGCTGGTGCACCTGGCGCACCCACGCCAGCAGCTTCTCGTCGCGGGCGTGCTCGACGGTGGACATGCCGCCGGGGATCAGCAGCACGTCGGGGGCCGGCGTCTCATCGAAGGTGTGCGTGGCGCCCACCATCAACACACCGGAATCGGCTGCGATGGGCCCGGTTTCGTGCCAGACGAACCGCACCTCGGTGTCGGGCAGATTCCGCAACACCTCGTAGGGGCCGATGAAATCCAGGGCGGTGAAGCCGGGATAGACGACGATGGCGAGCTGGGTCATGGTTTCTCCTAGGCGAACATGCGGCGGTACTGGTCGGGCGGAACGCCCAGGCGCCGAATGAAGTTGCGGCGCATGGTTTCTGCAGTGCCGAATCCGCAGCGGGCGGCGATGGCGACGACGGTGTCGTCGGTCTGTTCGAGCTGGCGGCGGGCCGCCTCGGTGCGGATACGTTCGACATAGGCCCCCGGCGCTTCCCCCACCTCGTCGGTGAAGACGCGGGTGAAGTGTCGCGGACTCATCGCCGCGCGACGGGCGAGGTCGGAAATGCTGTGCGCGGCACCGGGTTCGGCTTCGATGCTGTCCTGGACCTCGCGGATCGGCGCGCGTTTGGCCCGCGGCATCCACACCGGCGCCGCGAACTGGGTCTGTCCGCCCGAGCGCCGCAGCGGCAGCACCAGCCAACGCGCGACGGCCTGGGCCAGTTCGGTGCCGTGGTCGTCCTCCACCAGGGCCAGTGCCAGGTCGATGCCCGAGGTGACGCCCGCGGCCGTCCACACCTTCTCCGAGCTCCGGACGAAGATGGGTTCGGGGTCGACGTGCACCAGCGGGTACCGGGCGGCGAGCCGGTCGGCATACCCCCAGTGGGTGGTGGCCCGGCAGCCGTCGAGCAGCCCCGCGCCGGCAGCAAGAAAGGCACCGGTGCAGACGCTGACCACACGGCGGGCCTGCGGTGCGACGGCCCGGATCCAGTCCAGCAGCCGCGGGTCCGCGTCATCGGAACCACCGCCGCCGGGCAGCACCACCGAGTCCACCGGCTCGCGCGGATCAGGCAAGGGAGCCGCGACAAAGGTCAGCCCGGTGCCCGTCGACACCGCAGCCCCGTCCAGCGACACGATTCTCACGTCGTAGCCGCGCCGGTATCCCTCGTCGCCGTGTTCGGCGGCCAGCAGCAGGGTTGCCGCAGTGAAGACGTCGAAGGGCCCAACCAGGTCCAGCGACTGGATGCCCGGGTATCCGAGAATCACCACCGCCCGCCGCATGGTGTCGATCGTGACGCACAGACCTCATGGCGTCTACGCCATGGAGCCCACAGATCAGGACATGACGCGCTTGAGGCCGAGCCGCACGGGAATCGCGTGGGACGCCAGCCCGACGCCCGCCCCCAGGATCGGCCATACCGGCCAGAAGTAGGTCGCGCCGGCGAACAACGCCGTGGCCGCCCACACCGTCAGCACGATGACGACCATCAGCAGGTAGGCCGCAAGGTGGATACGCACACTCAGCCGCGCCGCCCGGGCCGCGGCGGCCTGCCGTTGCGGGTCGTGTCTACGGATGACCGCCGGGAGATCAGCGACCAACGGACCGAGCTCGGCGACGGTGCTCGCCGCGAAGGTGCGATCCATCCGGCCTTCGTACTCGGGGAAATCCAGGTAGCCCTGCGTCAGCGCCAGACCGAGCTGTGCTGCGGTGCGCTCGCGGTCGGTGTCACCGATCCGCCGGTCCGCGATCGTGGTGGAGGTCATCAGCGCGCTCCCATCTTGTCAGTGTCTAGTTGCAAATCTAGACAGTGACAAGTTCGCGCGTCAAGGGTGCCTCCTCCGGACGCGGACTCACCTCCGGGCGAGAACGGCGTGACACTCGCCGATGCGGGTGCGCCACCAGTCCCGCCGGTCGGCGGGCGCCTGCAGCGCATCGAGGCGGGCCGGGTCGGGCGTCACGGGGGCGACGGGCAGGAATCCGTCGACGGGAACTCGCGCCTCGGCCACGTCTTCGACGAACAGGCCGCCGGTGCCCAGCCCGCACGCATGGTGCAGTGCCGGCAGCGCGGCGGCCGCGGTCAGACCGACACCGATACCGACCGCAGAATCCAGGGCGCTGGACACCACCACCGGGATGTCGATCTGGCCGGCGATCGTCAGGAAGGCCGAAACCCCGCCCAATGGAGCCACTTTCAGCACCGCGATGTCGGCGGCACCCTCACGGACCACCAGCAGCGGGTCCTCGGCCTTGCGGATGCTCTCGTCGGCGGCCACCGGAACCCGCACGCGGCGGCGCACTTCGGCGAGCTCGGGCACCGTCGCGCAGGGCTGCTCCAGATACTCCAGCGGTCCGTCGGCGGTCAGCGCGGCCGCGGCCGTCACCGCCTCGTCCACCGCCCAGCCACCGTTGGCGTCCACCCGCACTGTCGGGATCAGCGCCCGCACCGCATTGACCCGCGCCACGTCGTCGGCCAGCGTCTGCCCCGGTTCGGCGACTTTCACCTTGGCGGTGCCCGCCCCCGGGAACCGCGCCAGCACCTCGGGGACCTGCGCGGCCGGCACGGCGGGCACCGTGGCGTTGATGGCGATCCGATCGCGATGAGTCGGCGGCGCGCTGTGGTAGGCCGAGTCGATGGCCGATGCCAGCCAGTGCGCGGCCTCGGGCGGCTGGTATTCGAGAAAGGCGCCGAACTCGCCCCAGCCGGCCGGGCCGTCGAACAGCGCGATCTCGCGACTGGTGATGCCACGGAACCGCACCCGCATCGGCAGCGTGACCACGTGCACCCGGTCCAGCAGGTCGTTCAGCGCAGGCAACGGCATGAATCGAATGCTATTGGCCCCGACTGCTGACTAGAACTGCAACACGTTCTAGTCTTGGGTCTCATGAGTGACGAACTGCTGCGCCACCCCGTCCACTCCGGCCACCTGCTCGCGGGGGCGCTCAAGCGCCACCGGAGCAAGCCGCTGCTGCATCTGGGCGACACCACACTCACCGGCGGGCAGCTCGCTGACCGCATCAGCCAGTACATTCAGGCATTCGAAGCGGTGGGCTCGGGAAGCGGAACAGCCACCGGCCTGCTGTCGCTGAACCGGCCCGAAGTCCTGATGATCGTGGGCGCCGGGCAGACCCAGGGCTACCGCCGCACCGCACTACACCCTCTCGGCTCGCTCGACGACCACGCCTATGTGCTCTCCGATGCCGGGGTGACGTCGCTGATCATCGATCCGCAGCCGATGTTCGTCGAACGGGCGCTGGGCCTGCTGAGCAAGGTGGACTCGCTCAAGCAGATCCTGACCATCGGCCCGGTGCCGCCGGAGCTGGCCTCCTTGGGTGCCACCGTCCTCGACCTCAACGCCGAGGCCGCGAAGTTCTCACCCCGTCCCCTGGTCGCCGCTGATCTGCCGCCAGATCACATCGGCGGGCTGACCTACACCGGCGGCACCACCGGCAAACCCAAAGGCGTGATCATGACGGTGCAGGCCACCACCACGATGACGACCATTCAGCTGGCCGAGTGGGAGTGGCCGGAGACCCCGCGATTCCTGATGATCACCCCGCTGTCGCATGCCGGTGCGGCGTACTTCCTGCCGACCGCGATCAAGGGCGGCGAGATGTTCGTGCTGCCCAAATTCGATCCCGCCGAGGTGCTGCGTGTGATCGAGGAGCAGAAGATCACGGCGACGTTCCTGGTGCCGTCGATGTTGTACGCGCTGATGGATCACCCGGATTCGCGGACGCGGGATCTGTCGTCGCTGGAGACGGTGTATTACGGCGCGTCCGCAATCAATCCGGTTCGGCTGGCCGAGGCCATCAAACGTTTCGGGAAGATCTTCGCGCAGAACTACGGGCAGTCCGAGGCGCCGATGGCCATTTCGTATCTGGCCAAAGCCGATCACGACGAGAAGCGGCTGTCCTCCTGCGGGCGTCCGACGTTGTTCGCGCGCTGCGCGTTGTTGGACGCCGACGGCAATCCGGTGCCGCAGGGCGAGCCGGGTGAGATCTGCGTGTCCGGGCCGTTGTTGGCCGGCGGGTACTGGCAGCTGCCCGAGCAGACCGCGGAGACGTTCAAAGACGGCTGGCTGCGCACCGGCGACATGGCTCGCGAAGACGAGGACGGTTTCTGGTTCATCGTCGACCGGGTGAAGGACATGATCGTCACCGGCGGGTTCAACGTGTTCCCCCGCGAAGTCGAGGACGTGATCGCCGAGCACCCGTCGGTGGCGCAGGTGTGTGTGGTCGGCACTCCGGATGACAAGTGGGGCGAGGCTGTCACCGCGGTGGTGGTGCTGCGTCCGGACGCGCCGTCCGATGAGGCTTCCGTGGCGACGATGACATCCGAAATCCAGGCTGCGGTGAAGGAACGCAAGGGGTCGGTGCAGTCACCCAAGCAGATCGTGCTCGCCGAGTCGCTGCCGCTGACAGGGTTGGGCAAGCCGGACAAGAAGGCCGTGCGGGCGCAGTTCTGGGAGGGTGCGACGCGCTCGGTGGGCTAGGGTCTCGCCCGAGAACCAGGGTGATGTCACCGCGCGCCGGGGACCTGCTCCCGGGCGGCCACCGACCGCCCGTCGCCGGTGTCGAACACATCGATGACGACGTCGTCGTCCCGGTAGCGGCCCAGGCGTGTCAATCCCGGTGCCGCACACAAAATCTCGTGCACCTCGTCGCCGGCGAGAGGATAGTCGGCCACGGGATGGCGCCAGTGCGCGGCCAGCACCGTCGCACCCTGCCCCAGCCGCGGGATCTCGCGCCGCACCACGTCCGTGAGCAGGTCGGCATCCAAGTAGTAGCCCACCTCACTGAGCACCACCAGATCGAACGGCCCGGCGGGCCACGGCTCGTCGAGCGCCCCGCGCGCGAAGGTGGCACCCGCAGCCACCCGCGTGGCCGCGGTCTGCAACGCGGCATCGGCGACGTCGACCGCGGTGACGTGATCGCAGCGCTGCGTGAGCAATTCCGTGAGAACACCGATTGAGCAGCCCGGTTCGAACGCATGCCGATAGCGGCGCTGCGGCAGCATCGCCATGGTGATGGCGTACTTGCGCTGCTCGTACCACCGCGAGCTCAGCTCCCAGGGATCGTCGGCGGCGGCGTACATGCGGTCGAAGTACTCTCCGGAGATCTTCACCGGAACACCACCTCCCCCACCGCCAGCAGCCGGCGCACCACGAACGGCGCCAACACCGGCGACGCACCGCCCGAGGCGTCGACCTGACTCCGAAAACACTGCACCGCTAGATGTTTCCGCTCGACAGCGTGCCGGTCCAACGGCACCGACCCGGCCCGGTCCCACGGCACCACAGCATCCCCCGGGTCAGCCCAGTGCCACATCCACACCGGGTACTCGACCAGCGTCGCCCCCGCATGGGCGGCGGCCACCGCCGCGGCCCGGCCCGCCGCCTCGTGATCGGGATGGCCGTCACCGCGCCACGTCACCGCGCACCACACCCCGGGGTTCAGCAGGTCGGCGAGCCGCTCGATGAGGCGCTCTTCGTGCTCGGCGATCCGGCCGTCGGGCAGACCGAGGCGGATCACCCGCTGTACCCCGAGAACAGCGGCAGCACAATCGAGTTCGGCTCGTCGGGTGGCTTCCAGGCGCATCCGGTCGACCTGGGTGGTCTCGGGGTGGGCGGCGCCGCCGTCACTGATCGACACCACCGTGACGTCGACACCGCGAGCCACCAAGGCGGCGATCATCCCGCCGGCACCGAGGGTCTCGTCATCAGGATGCGGCGCCACCACCACCAACGCCGGGCACTCGCGCAGGTCCACCGTCGGCGGAGGTTCACCGGCCAGCCAGTCCTCGATCGAGGTGCCCGGCTCCGTCAGCGGCCGGGCGGCGAAGCGGGGGCCGTTGCTCATCACCGAACCGCCAGCCGACCCAGTGCGGCGAGGTCCCGCTCGGCGTGGCTCTGGCGGACGTAGACGGTGAGATCGGCGACGCGCTGGGCGTGCAGGGCATCCATCCCCAACGGGCCGGGCCCCAGCGCGTGGCCGGTGCGGGTCAGCGTTTCCTCGACGGCGTGTTCGACGACGGCGCGGGCGCGACGGGCAAACAGCTCGCCGTGGGCCACCTGGTCCACCGCGTCGATCTGCTCTGCGGTGGTCTGCAGCACGGCCGCGGCGGCGGTGAGCGCGGCGTCGACGGCGCCCAGGTGTGCCAGTGCGTGCTCGTCGGCGGCCTTCTCGTAGAGCGGGGCGGCGACGGCCCGGGCTCCGCCGAGCCAGCAGGCCGCCACCCCGATGGCGCCGTACCAGAACCCCGGCCGGCTCAGGTACGCACCGGGGGCACCGACAGCAACAGCCGGAGCTTCGGTGAATTGCACTGAGCGGGTGTCACTTCCGGCCATGCCGGCGTTGGCCCAGGTACTCGGCAGCGGCCGCGCGAACGGATCGGTGAGGCTCACCGCGTACAGGGCGCGCTCACCGTCGGGCCTGCGCGCGGTCACCAGGGCGTGGCTGCAGAAGCCGGCTCCCGAGCACCATGGTTTGACACCGCTGAGCGTGGCCTCGTCACCGTCGGCCGAGGCCGTCACCACCTGATCGGAGGCTTCGGCGGCCCAGACGCCCCACAGCTGATCGGGCAGCGGCGGTTTGGCACCGAGCTCGTCGAGGATCGCCACGGCGTCGGTGTGCGCTTCGGCGATCCGGGCGGCGACGAGGTCGGTTTCAGCCAACTCCGCGAGGCGGCGCCACCGCTGCGCGGTGGCGCCGGAGGCGGGCAGCGGCAGATCCAGGACGCCGTCGGCGAGCCAGCGCCGCACGGTTTCGACGCTCAAGCGGAGTCACCCGCGAGGGAACGCAAATGTGCGGCGAACCCGCCAGGTGCGCGACCCTGACTACGCGCCGACGTCGCCACCGACAACGCCGGATCACGACGAATCCGGTAGTCGCCGACCTCGAAGCGCTGCACCAGATCGACGTCCTCGCCGGTGGCCAACGCGTGGAAGCCGCCCACCCGCCAGTAGGCGTCCGCGCGGAACCCCATATTGGCGCCGTGGATGTGCTGATGCTCCTGGTCGGTGCCGCGGTGATAACCGCGCAGGTAGCGGCGCAACACCTGCGCGGGCAGGCGCCGCCAGTCGGCGATGCGCACCACGCCGAGCACCATGTCGGCTCCCCCGTCCGAACAGGCGTCGAACTGCCGGATCAGCCAGTCGGGGTCCACCCGGGAGTCGGCGTCCGTGGTGGCGTACCAGGTGTGCTCGTCGCGGCCGCGCAGCGACGCGGCGAAGGTGAACCCGGCCGCCCGGGCCGCCCCGACATTGCCGGCCTCGACGGTCACGAAGTGCACATCGGGGCCGTAGCTGCCGGCGAGCGTCGCGCTGTCGTCGTCGCAGTTGTCCAGCACGACGACCACGGACACCGGCACCGGCGCACACGCGGCGCTGGTGAGCACGGCGCGCAGGCAGCGTGGGAGGTTGGCCAGTTCGTTGTGCGCGGGGATCACCACGGCCGCCGCGGAAACAGTACTCACGGCGAAGATATATCCATTTAGCGAGAAATCCATGCCGACCGAGGCAAACGCGAGTGGCACCATGGCAGGCGTGCACAACGCCGCGCTGTTCGACTTCTCCGGCACACTGTTCCGCCTGGAGGAGGATGCGAGCTGGTTCGAAGGCATATCGGTCAACGACGCAGAGGTGGACGGACACGTGCAGGCCGAGCTGATGCGCCGGCTCACCGCCCCCACCGGACGCTCGGTCGACATGGGCCCCGACGAGTACCACGCCTGGGTGAACCGCGACCTCGCCCCGCACCTGCACCGTGAGGCCTATCTGCATGTGCTGCGCGAGTCCGGGGTCGCCGACCATCACGCGGAGTCGTTGTATCAGCGGGTGATCGACCCATCTTCGTGGACGCCGTATCCCGACACCGCCGAGGTGCTCGCGTCGCTGAAAGGGCTGGGGGTGCGGACCGCGGTGGTATCCAATATCGCGTTCGACATCCGTCCCGCGTTCGCGGCGATCGGGGCCGACAAGCACGTCGACGAATTCGTGTTGTCCTTCGAAGTGGGTGCCGTCAAACCGAGCCCGGAGATCTTCACCACCGCGCTGGAACGTCTCGGCGTCGCAGCAACCGAGGCCGTCATGGTCGGCGACAGCGACGAGGCCGACGGCGGCGCCCGCGCGGTGGGCTGCGGTTTCCTGCTGGTGGACCCGCTGCCCACCGCTGAGCGGCCCGACGGGCTGCTGCAGTCACTGCGGCAGTACGGATTCGCGGTCTAACCTCGAGGAATGGCCGACGAGCAGATCCGCCCGCCGTGGTGGCTCAAACCACTGAACAAAGTCCTCATGGGCGCCCAGAAGGCGCGCCTTCCGGTGTTCGGCAAAGAAGGACTCCCGGTGCTCACGGTGGTGGGGCGCAGATCGGGCAAGCCGCGCTCCACCCCGATCTCGCCGATGACCGTCGACGGGAAACGGTATGTGGTGGGCGGATTCCCCGGCGCGGATTGGGTGCGCAACGCCCAGGCCAACCCGAATGCGGTATTGAGGCAGGGCCGTCGCAGCGAGCAGGTGCGGATGGTGGAGATGACGGCTGAGCAAGCCCGGCCGCTGCTGCGGGTGTTCCCCGAGAAGGTGCCCACCGGACTGAGTTTCATGAAGAACGCGGGCCTGGTGTCGGAGGGCACACCGGAGGAGTTCGAGGCATTGGCCGGCCGCTGCGCGGTTTTCCGGTTCGATAGCGTGTGAACCCGTGAGCGAGAACCCCTTTGACCCCAGTCTGTGGCGGCCTGTCGACGGCTTCGATTTCACCGACATCACCTACCACCGCGCGCGCGGCGACGCGACGGTGCGGGTGGCGTTCGACCGGCCCGAGGTGCGCAACGCGTTCCGGCCGCACACCGTCGACGAGTTGTACCGGGCGCTCGACCATGCCCGGATGGATCCGTCGGTGGGGGTGGTGTTGCTGACCGGCAACGGTCCCTCACCCAAGGACGGCGGCTGGGCGTTCTGCTCGGGAGGCGATCAACGCATCCGCGGCCGCAGTGGTTACCAGTACGCCGACGGCGAGACCGCCGACACGGTGGATGTGGCGCGGGCGGGGCGGCTGCACATCCTGGAGGTGCAGCGGTTGATCCGGTTCATGCCCAAACCGGTGATCTGTCTGGTCAACGGCTGGGCCGCCGGCGGCGGGCACAGCCTGCACGTGGTGTGCGATCTGACGCTGGCCAGCCGCGAGCATGCCCGCTTCAAGCAGACCGACGCCGATGTCGGCAGCTTCGACGGCGGTTACGGCAGCGCCTACCTGGCCCGGCAGGTAGGCCAGAAGTTCGCCCGCGAGATCTTCTTCCTCGGCGAGGCCTACACCGCCGAACAGATGCACCAGATGGGTGCGGTCAACCGCGTCGTCGACCACGCCGACCTCGAGACCGTCGGCCTGGAGTGGGCGGCCGCGATCAACGGCAAGTCGCCGCAGGCCCAGCGCATGCTGAAGTACGCGTTCAACCTGCTCGACGACGGTCTGGTAGGCCAGCAGCTGTTCGCCGGTGAGGCCACCCGGCTGGCGTACATGACCGACGAGGCCGTCGAAGGCCGGGACGCCTTCCTGGAGAAGCGCGACCCCGACTGGACCCCGTTCCCCCGCTACTTCTGAGGGATTTCGGCCCGGTCGCCGAGCTCGAGGTACGAGAGCGAGAGCGGGCCGGGCTGGTGATTTCGGCCCGGTCGCCGAGCTCGAGGTACGAGAGCGAGAGCGGGCCGGGCTGGTGATTTCGGCCCGGTCGCCGAGC